>NZ_JANSJI010000193.1:0-1145 GCF_047462475.1 Synechococcus sp. H55.11 | reverse complement strand
GGATTAGCCACGGATGGCCGGCGCCACTTCCACCGCCGCCAAATCCAGCGGGAAGTTGTGCGCATTCCGCTCGTGCATCACTTCCATCCCCAGGTTGGCACGGTTCAGCACATCCGCCCACGTCCCAACCACACGACCGTTGCTGTCCACAATCGACTGGTTGAAGTTGAACCCGTTCAGGTTGAACGCCATGATGCTGATCCCCAGCGCCGTAAACCAAATCCCAATCACAGGCCACGCCGCCAGGAAAAAGTGCAGGCTGCGGCTGTTGTTGAACGACGCATATTGGAAAATCAACCGCCCAAAATACCCGTGCGCCGCCACAATGTTGTAGGTCTCTTCCTCTTGCCCAAACTTGTAACCCAAGTTCTGCGACTCCTCTTCCGAAGTCTCACGAATCAGGCTCGAGGTCACCAACGACCCGTGCATCGCACTAAACAGCGCACCCCCAAACACGCCGGCCACGCCCAACTGGTGGAACGGGTGCATCAAAATGTTGTGCTCCGCTTGGAACACCAACATGAAGTTGAACGTCCCCGAAATCCCCAAGGGCATCCCGTCCGAAAACGACCCCTGACCAATCGGGTAAATCAAAAACACGGCCGTCGCCGCCGCCACCGGCGCCGAGTAGGCCACCGCAATCCAGGGACGCATCCCCAAGCGGTAGCTCAGCTCCCACTCCCGGCCCATGTAGCAAAACACCCCAATCAAAAAGTGCAGCACAATCAGCTGGTAGGGGCCGCCGTTGTACAGCCACTCATCCAAAGAAGCGGCTTCCCAAATCGGGTAAAAGTGCAGACCAATCGCAGCCGAAGAGGGCACCACCGCCCCAGAAATAATGTTGTTGCCGTACAGCAAAGAACCAGACACAGGCTCGCGAATCCCGTCGATGTCCACCGGGGGAGCACCGATAAAGGCAATGATGAAGCAGGTGGTGGCAGTCAGCAGGGTGGGGATCATCAGCACCCCGAACCAACCGATGTAGAGACGGTTGTCGGTGGAGGTGACCCACTCGCAGAACTGCTCCCACACGTTGCTGGTTGAGCGACGTTGGATAACAGTAGTCATGATGGCAAACTTCCCTGAGGAAGCGCGAAGATTGACAACACAACCTTAAAACATCCGTTAAGTTCTGTCAACTGGCT
>NZ_JANSJI010000192.1:0-20277 GCF_047462475.1 Synechococcus sp. H55.11 | reverse complement strand
CCCAAGCGCTCCGCGCCGCTCACGCGACCACCCCCGGCCCCTCTCCCAGAGGGAGTTGCCCTCACCCCCAGCCCCTCTCCCAGAGGGAGAGGGGAGCTGGGGATCGGCCTAACGAGTCGTTTCGTTGCCGTTGGAAACAGCCCTAATTTGAGTTCTCTGAGTTAGCTGCGCAGGCGCAAGGACTGGCGATGGCAAAACCCGCAGACAAACCAACGCTCCAGTTCGGCGGCAGGGGTAGGGCAGCCACAGGTGGGGCAAGGGAGTAGGTTTTGCTGGGTCTGCCGTTGTTTGACCACTCTCGCCCAGCGCTCGAAAGCCACTTTCGGATCCGAGATGGGCTGTTTGGGGGGAGCGTTGCGGCAAGATCCAGGGCGTTGTCCATCTTGGGCAGCGAGGCGGGGGGGGCCATAAAACTTGCTGGTCAACTCCGCATCAGGGTGGGGAGTGACCGGGTTGGATCCCTCGTGCCAAGCACCGGGGCTAAAGCGAATGTCGCTGAGGGGGGGGTGCAGGCGGCTGTTGAGTTTTCTGAGAATGAGTTGGCGCTGCAGAGTTAAGTTTTGCGCCCAGGACGGGGTAGAAGTGGCTACCTGCAGCACCTGGCGGCGCACGTTGAGGGGATGGGTTTGCGCTGCTACCGCCTCTCCCACCACTTCCGGCCAAAGCTGCCTTAGGAGCTGCATTTGCTTCAGTTCAGCCCAACACGGATGGCTGCCAAAGCTACCCAGTGCCTCATCTAACCGTCGCAGCATGGTGTCGATAGGGATAGCTCAGGAAACGCCGTTTTGATCTTCCAGCGATTTTGCCGCTTCGCTGAGGGCGGACTGGATGGAAGCGGCATCGGGCAGGGAACGGGAGCCGCCATTGAGGCTGACAAGTCCCTCCAGGCTGCGAATGTGAATATCCTGCTGCGGGAAAGGAATGCGGATCCCACGCCGCCGAAACTCCGCTTCGATGGCGAAGTTCAGCTCGCTGATCAAGACAAATTGATCCTGGGGACGGTTGATCCACACCAGCAGCTCAAAGTTGAGGGAAGAGGGGCCAAAAGACTTGAGCCAGACTTGGGGGGCGGGGCTGCTCAACACCCGAGCATTTTCTTTGGCAGCGCTGAGCAGAGCTTCGGTAACCAGGGCCGTATCGGAGCCATAGGCCACGCCGACGGGAATGTGAATGCGACAGCGGGGATCCCGGTAGCTCCAGTTCACCACCTTTGACTCGGTGAAGCGGGAGTTGGGCACAATCACAAAGATGCGATCCAAAGTGCGCAGGACGGTGGCCCGCGGGCCGATGCGCTCCACGGTGCCGAGCAGGTTGTCCACTTCCACCAGATCCCCGATTTGGATGGGGCGCTCCAGCAAAATAGCGATGTAGCTGATGTAGTTGTTGGAGAGGTTTTGCAGGCCAAAGCCGATCCCCAAACCCACCGCCCCGGCAATCACCGCCAGGGATCCCAGATTCAGGCCGCTGAAGGGCAAGACCAAGAGGATCCCGAACAGCGTGAGGATGTACTTGAAGATGGCCGTTGTAGACTCCTGGGTGCCCAGATCCAGTCCCAGCCGGCTCAGAAACCGCTGCTTAAAGCCAACGCTGACGTAGTGGGCAACGGTGAAGACCAAAACGGCCAGCACAAAGAAGACCAGTAAGCTGGCAATGGAGACGCTGGAATTGGGCAGCGGTTGGGTGAGGACGCCCAACGCCGTGGCCACCACCCGCCCCAAGCCCAGGTAAAAAGCGCGCTGAAACGGTCGCAGAGCGGGTATGAAGCTGATGCCGCGATCCAGGGAGATGCCGGCAATGAGAATTGCCCCCACGCCTCGCAGGAGCACTCCCCCAATGTCGATCCAGGTTCCCCAGGCCGGGCCGGCCTGGAGCTCCAGCCACCTCTGCAGGCGAACTAGGCTGCGGTCGAACAGCCGCCAGAGAAAGAACCCCAGCGCCAATGTGGCCAGACCGGCCAGGATGGTGAACACCAGCACGCGCGGATCCTGCGCCCGCTGCAGATCCAGCCGATCCTGCCGGTACTCGGCAATGGCTTGTTCCAGCCGTCGCGCCCAAGTGTTGGCCACCAGGCGCACGTCGTTGAGGCCCACCTGGCCCAGCGGCACCCTGCGCTCGGCGGCGGCATCGGCATAGGTGACGGTAAACAGATACCGCTGGGTGGCCTCAAAGCGGCCCCTTTCTCCCAGACGTAAGATGTATTGCCCGTTGGCATCCTGGTCCACCCGCACCTCCGGCTGCGGCAACTGGCCCTCCGCCAGAAAGCGCTCAATGATCGCCCGCACGTTGTCGGCCCGCACATCGCTGGGGTACTCTGCCGTCTGCAGGCGAAACACCGGGATGTTCCCCACCAAGACTTCTGTGCCCTCTTGGCCGGTAAAGGGGATCCCAGTTGGGCTAGGGGTCGGGGAGGGGGATCCCTCAGGAGTTGGCACTTCGGCAGGGGTGGGGCCGGTCTGGAAAAAGCCGGGATCCCGAAATTCAAGGGCCTGAGCCACCGGGATCCCAGCAGCCTTGGAGACCGGAGCAGGCAGGAGCCAGAGGCCGATCCCAGCTATCAGCCCCACCGCCAAGGCCGCTCCCTTCAGCAGGACAGAGTCTCGAATGGCTCGTTGGACACGAACGCCCATTGTCTCGGGGATCCCTAGGATGCTGCTGTAAGCCTATGGTGGCACAAGCAAATCCCGATTTTGGCCAACCCAAGTGAGGACTTTAAGTGCTCTGATGGTGGCCCAAAAGGCGTTGGCGCAGCTTTTTAATTTGGTCTCGCAGTTGCGCAGCTTCTTCAAATTCCAGGTTTTTGGCGGCTGCTTTCATCTTGAGTTCCAGTTGGCCGATCAGCTCCGGGATCTCCGACAGAGGGATCTCGTCTGTAGCTTGAAAGGCTTTTTCCAGGTCTTGGTCGCTGAGTTTGCGGGAGATGGCCAAAAAAGACAAGATGGCGTTGCTGTTTTTCTTGACAATGGGCTTAGGGGTGATGTTGTGTTGGCGGTTGTATTGCAGTTGAATTTCGCGGCGGCGCTGGGTTTCGGCGATGGCCCGGGCCATGCTGCCGGTCAGGGTATCGGCGTACATCACCACCGTGCCACGGACATTGCGCGCTGCTCGCCCGATCATCTGAATCAGGGATCGCTCCGCCCGCAAAAATCCCTCTTTATCCGCATCCAAAATGGCCACCAAGGAGACTTCCGGCAAGTCTAACCCTTCCCGCAACAGATTAACCCCCACCAGTACGTCAAAGGCTCCTTCGCGAAAATCTTGCAAAATTTCAATTCGCTCAATTGAGCTAATCTCGGAATGCAAATAGCGAACCCGGATCCCGCGTTCCTGAAGGTATTCGGTGAGATCTTCGGCCATGCGTTTGGTGAGAGTGGTCACGATCACCCGTTCGGCAGGCCCCCGCTGGGAGCGCTCCAATCGCAGATAAATTTCTGCCAGCAAATCGTCCACTTGCCCAGCCGTGGGGCGCACATGCACTTCAGGATCCACCACCCCCGTGGGCCGGATGACTTGCTCCACAACCCGACCGCTGCCCGGCAGATAAAACTTTATGGCCTTGCCATCTTCCACCAGGGTTTGAAATTGGGCTCCGCTCTGCTCCAGTTCCCAGTTGCCGGGCGTGGCGGAAACGAAGATGCACTGGTGGACTTTGGCCCAAAACTCCTCGGCTTTGAGGGGGCGATTGTCGAGGGCACTGGGCAGGCGAAAGCCGTGATCCACCAGCACCTGTTTGCGGGCACGGTCGCCGTTGTACATGCCGCGAATTTGGGGCACGGTAACGTGGGATTCGTCCACCACCAGGAGCCAATCGTTGGCCTTGAAATAATCCACCAAACAGGCAGGCGGCTCCCCTTCTTTGCGCCCCGTCAAGTGCCGGGAGTAGTTTTCGATGCCGTTGCAATAGCCCACCTCCCGCAGCATCTCCAGGTCGTAGCGGGTGCGCTGTTCTAGCCGTTGGGCTTCCAATAGCTTGCCCTCTTTGCGGAAAAGGGCCAGTTGCTTCTCCAGCTCCTGCTCAATGTCGAGGATTGCCCGCTCCAATTGTTCTTCTGGTGTCACAAAGTGGCGAGCCGGGTAAACTCTGAGGGCGCTGAGGCTGGTCAAAATCTCACCTGTAACCGGATCAATCAGGCGAATGGCCTCGATCTCATCGCCAAAAAATTCAATGCGGATCACCCGATCTTCATACGCCGGCACAATTTCCAGCACATCGCCTTTGACGCGAAATCGTCCCCGTGCCAGCTCCAAATCGTTGCGCTCGTACTGGATGCCGGCCAGCTCCCGCAAGATCTCCCGTTGGTTGATCTCCTGGCCGACTTTGAGAGGGATGGAGGCCTTCAGGTATTCCTCCGGCATGCCCAAGCCGTAGATGCAGCTTACAGAAGCGACGACAATAACATCTCGCCGTTCAAATAAAGAGCGGGTGGCGGAGTGCCGCAACATGTCGATCTCATCGTTGATGGAAGAAGATTTGGCGATGTAAGTATCGGTGCTGGGCACATAGGCTTCCGGTTGATAATAGTCATAATAGCTAATAAAATATTCGACGGCGTTGTAAGGAAAAAGCTCCCTGAGCTCGTTGCACAGTTGCGCCGCCAGCGTTTTGTTATGGGCCATCACCAAGGTGGGCCTGCCGACCTGCTGGATGGTGTGGGCAACGGTAAACGTTTTACCGGTTCCGGTGGCCCCCAGCAGGGTTTGAAAGCGATGGCCCTCTGAAATTGACTTCACCAAGCCGGCAATCGCCTTGGGTTGATCCCCCATGGGTTGATAAGGAGAAACCAGTTGAAACGCTGACATAAGTTTAATTTTCTGATGATCCTGAGCCGAAAGTTCCAAGTCGAATCTAAATCTAGGGAATACTGCGCTCCAAATCCGCAGATTTCAGCGCAGCTATACAGATCGATAAGATCCGGTCTACTTCGTCGGGATAGGGGTAAGTATAGGGATCCAGGTAGATACCTTTGTTTGGTCTATCCAGCAGGGCGAATTGCCACAGCTCCCCAGAGGTGATGGCTCCCGTAAGGACAGCTTGGCCGTCGCCGAGCCACTGATCCAGGGCAATCATCTCTACAGATAATTGGGTTAAGCCTTGAGTAAGGTCGGCTTTTTTGGCCTCGACAACCAGCAAAGAGCGGTCTGTATAGAGATAGTAGTCCAGGGTACCTTTAAGCTTCTCGCTGACTTGAATTGCATATTCGATCCGCATTTGCGCTTGGGTATACTGTACTACCTTCAGTAAAAGTGGGGCAATCAGGATTTCTCGACGAGCTGCTTCACTTTTTAAGCTAATGTAGGGTAAAAGCTGCTCTAGGCTGAGTCTCAAGTCTGCGCCATTGGGCAGTCGTTCCAGAGTTGGCCAGGTAATCTTTCGTCGTGTAAAGGTATAGCCAAACTCGGCCAACACATCTTCCGGTTCAAAGGGAAGATCAAAATAGCTGCTGAAGGTGTAAGCCTGATCCGGCTTCAGCACAGGCACTTTTGGCATAGGGATCCGGGAACGTGCAGTTTCTCGGCTGGGTTCACTCTAGCATTGAGCTGAGGGAAAGAGGCTCAACCCCGCGCCTCGCCACCGATAGAATCCAAGAGGACAAAACCCAGAACCGGCGAAGACAGATCCCTCTCACCTGAACAGCCGCTGCTATGCCCTCCTCCTATTTCTCCTGGGATCCGGGATCCCTGACCGAAAGCCCCAACCTGGCCACAGCCGAGATTGACCGCCTCAGCACCTTGGAACTGGTGAGACGGATCAACGCCGAAGATCGGCGGGTGCCGGCAGCGGTGGCTGACCAAGCAGAGCCGATCGCCCAAGCCATCGATGCCATTGCCGAGCGGATGGGGCGTGGCGGGCGGCTGATCTATATTGGGGCGGGAACTTCGGGGCGCCTGGGAGTATTGGATGCGGCTGAATGCCCGCCCACCTTCGGCACTGCCCCCACACAGGTGGTGGCTTTGATCGCCGGGGGGGAAAGGGCTCTGACCCAGGCGGTAGAGGGCGCAGAGGACGACGCCGAAGCCGCTGCCCGCGCTCTGGAGAGTCTCCATCTCCAAGCTCAAGATAGTGTTGTGGGAATTGCCGCCAGCGGTCGTACCCCCTATGTGCTGGGTGGGATCCAAGCCGCCAGAAGCATTGGGGCGCTCACGATTGGCCTGGCCTGCAACCGTCCTTCCCCCCTGACCGAGCAGGTGGAGATTGCCATCGCCCCTTTGGTGGGGCCGGAGGTGATCCTCGGATCCACCCGCATGAAAGCCGGCACAGCCCAAAAGCTGGTGTTGAACACCCTCTCCACCGGAGTGATGATCCGCCTGGGCAAGACCTATGGCAACCTAATGGTAGATCTGCAGGCCGGCAACGCCAAGCTCAAACAGCGGGCGGAGCGAATTGTAGCCCTGGCTTGCGATCTGGATCCCACCACGGCTGCCCAAGTGCTGCAGACTTGTGATGGAGAAGTCAAAACGGCGATCCTTGTGACCTTGATGGGGTGCTCTGTTCAGGAGGCCCGTCGGCAATTGCAGCAGGCCCAGGGCAGCATTCGCCAG
Source organism: Synechococcus sp. H55.11 (assembly GCF_047462475.1). NCBI lineage: Bacteria > Bacillati > Cyanobacteriota > Cyanophyceae > Synechococcales > Synechococcaceae > Synechococcus > Synechococcus sp. H55.11. Next base: position 13,740 of record NZ_JANSJI010000192.1, on the reverse strand, counting down.
GTGCTCGATTCCGCTCGGGCGCGGCAGCGGTGACCACAGCTTGGTTGCTTGTCCATGAGCGTTTACGGCTACCTCTACACACCTGCCCACGCCCCCTTGCCGGAGCAGGAGTTGGCCTGGCTGAAGGCACAAGGAGCCGATCCCATCCTGCACGATTGGGGATCCCGAACTTATCTGGAGGAGCTGTTGCAGGACATCGCCGCCGGATCGGTGCAGCAGGTGCTGCTGCTGCGCCTGGCGGATCTGGGGGAGCGGGCGGAGGAAGTCCACCAACGGCTGTTGCAGATCCAACAGGCGGGGATCCAACTGAGCCTGGCGACCCAATCCGGCTTGCACACCCCCAGCGAGGCTGCCGACTGGATCCCGCTGCTGGCCGAGATCCCCCATCAATTGCAAAGCCGCCGCCTCTGCCACAGCCAAGCCCGCAACCGTCTGGCGGGCAAACCTCCCCCCGGCCCGGCTCCCTTTGGCTATCGCCGCGAGGGGGAGCGCTATGTGCTGGAGCGCCGCCAGGCCCCTGTTGTTCAGGATTTTTTCCAGCACTTTCTTCTCTACGGATCCCTGCGCCAAGCGGTGCGCTTTTTGGAAGAAAAACACCACAAGCGCATTTCGGTGGCCACGGGGCGCAACTGGCTGCTCAACCCGGTCTATCGCGGGGATCTGGCCTATGCCGACGGCACCGTTCTGCGCGATACCCACCCCGCCCTCCTCAGCCGCACGGAAGCGGCCCAGATCGATCGCTGGCTCAAACGCAACCAAAGGATCCCACGCCGCAGCGCCAGCGCCCCCCGCGCCCTGGCCGGCCTAGTCCATTGCCGTACCTGTGGCAGCCTTCTGCGCATCGTGCAAACCACCCCCGGCAAGGCCAAGAGGAACGGCTCCTCCTACCTCTACCTGCGTTGCCAAACCTGTCGCTACAGCCTCCACTACGCCCAAGTCCTGCAGGAGGTGATCCGCCAGGTCTGCGAGCAGCTCCCCCACCGTGCCCAAAACCTGGATCGGCAGGCCCTGGACCAAACCCGCCAACAGCTCCAAGCCCAGATCCAGGCCAACAGCGAGCGGCTGCGGCAACTGGAGGAGCTGCAGCAATCTGGACTGATGGATGAGCCCTCCCTGGCCCAGCGCTGCTACCAACTGCGGGCGGAAACGGCCCGTTTGGCCCAAAAGCTGGAACAGCTCCCTCCTGCCAACTTCCTCCAGATCGCCCAAACTCTCTCCATCCTGCCCTTCTGGCAAGACCTCAGCGAGAGCGAGCGCCGCGCCTACCTGCGGGAATTCCTGCGCAGGGTTGAGGTGGATTCTACAGGGGCCGTGCAGATTGCCTTTGCCTTCGATCCCTGAGATCCCTTTTGAAGTTGGGGATTCCGCGTCTCCTCTGGCCATTGAGACCATTCTTGAGACTCTCCCTCAAAGCGGGAAAAGGGATCCCGCCGGCAGTCTCCAGCGAGTTGACGGGAGCAGCGCTTGTCAAAGCCAGGGAGAGATGAATGATTTGTTTTTGATCTGCTTTTACGAAAAAACGAAAAACAAAAGCTGGAAAAAAGCCAAAAATCGGCTCTAAGAATCTTTTGGGCGAGGATTTGTCCGTCTGGCGATTTAAGAAATTGCTTTAACTTGTTTTAGGCTTGCCTTAATTCTTCTCAACACTTCTCAGGGAGTGGGTTAGCTGCCGATAATGGCCCTTGTCAGGCTTGTGGAGGAACGTGCTGTGAAGTTGGCAGTTTACGGGAAGGGTGGGATCGGCAAGTCCACCACCAGTTGCAACCTCTCGGTGGCCTTGGCCCGGCGGGGCAAGAAGGTGTTGCAAATTGGCTGTGACCCCAAGCACGACAGCACCTTCACCCTGACTGGTTTTCTCATCCCCACGATCATCGATACCCTGGAAGCCAAGGGCTACCACTACGAAGACATCTACCCCGAGGATGTGATCTACCGCGGCTACGGCGGCGTAGATTGCGTCGAGGCGGGAGGGCCGCCGGCAGGGGCCGGCTGTGGCGGCTATGTGGTGGGAGAAACCGTCAAACTCCTGAAGGAGCTGAACGCCTTTGACGAGTACGACGTCATCCTCTTCGACGTGCTGGGGGACGTGGTGTGCGGCGGCTTTGCTGCCCCCCTCAACTACGCCGACTACTGTGTGATCGTTACTGACAACGGCTTTGACGCCCTGTTTGCCGCCAATCGCATTGCCGCCTCGGTGCGAGAAAAAGCCAAAACCCGCAAGCTGCGCCTGGCCGGCCTAATCGGCAACCGCACCAGCAAGCGGGATCTCATCGACCAATACGTCTCGGCAGTGCCCATGCCTGTGCTCGAGGTGCTGCCACTGGTCGAGGACATTCGCATTTCGCGGGTCAAGGGCAAAACCCTCTTCGAGATGGCAGAGACGGATCCCAGCCTGGAGCCCGTCTGCCAGTACTACCTGAACATCGCCGACGAGCTGCTGGCCCGCCCGGAAGGGATCGTGCCCCGGCCTGCTGAGGATCGGGAGCTGTTTGCCCTGCTGTCGGACTTTTACAACGCCCCGGCACGGGAGCCGGCGCTGGTGTAAGGGATCCCAAACCTGCCAGCTTGCCGGTGTGTCTAAAAGTGAAGCAATTGTTTCGGAAAACCGTCGCAAACCTTATCAATTCGTTGTCTGGCCCGCTTTCCGCCCCAAGATGGATTGTGCAGGAGATCCATCTTGAGGACATGGCAGAGGAGTTGGATATGCAAGCACAAGTGCAACCCACCGTGGTGATTACTGGAGCCTCTTCGGGCGTTGGCCTGTACGCGGCTTTGGCTTTGGCCAAGCGGGGCTGGCACGTGGTGATGGCCTGTCGGGATCTGAACAAAGGCCAGCGGATGGCTCAGCAGGTGGGGATCCCCAGCTACACCCTGATGCCGATCGATCTGGCCAGCTTGGCCAGTGTGCGGCAATTTGTCGAACAATTTCGCCAGTCGGGCCGCTCTCTGGATGCCCTGGTGTGCAACGCCGCCATCTACATGCCCTTGCTTAAGCAGCCCTTGCGCAGCCCGGAGGGCTATGAGCTGACCATGGCCACCAACCATCTGGGGCACTTCCTGCTCTGCCACCTGATGCTGGAGGATCTGAAGCGCTCCACCTATCCGGATCGGCGGCTGGTGATCCTGGGCACGGTTACCCACAACCCCAAGGAGCTGGGGGGCAAGATCCCACCCCAACCCCACCTGGGGGATCTGCGGGGCTTTGCCCAGGGCTTCAAGGAACCGATCAGCATGGCCGATGGCGGCAAGTTCGATCCCGTCAAAGCCTACAAAGACAGCAAAGTTTGCAACATCCTCACCATGCGGGAGCTGCACCGCCGCTTCCACGAGAGCACCGGCATCACGTTTCTCTCCCTCTACCCGGGCTGTGTGGCGGAAACAGCCCTCTTCCGCCATCACTATCCCCTCTTCCAAAAGCTGTTCCCCTGGTTTCAGAAAAACGTCACCGGCGGCTACGTCTCCCAAGAGCTGGCCGGCGAGCGGGTGGCCCAGGTGGTGGCGGATCCGGAGTTTCGCCAGTCGGGATTCTACTGGAGCTGGGGCAACCGGCAACGGAAAAATGCCAAGCCCTTTAACCAAGAAGTCTCGGACGAGGCGGGGGATGCGGCCAAGGCCAAGCTGCTCTGGGATCTGAGCGAGAAATTGGTGGGCGTGCCCCAATTGGTCGCCCCCTAGCTTGACAAACCCTTTTCTAGGAGCCGACGATGACTGCTGCTGTGGATGCTTCCAATACCCTCCACTTTCAATGCGAGACCGGCAATTATCACACCTTCTGTCCGATTAGCTGTGTGGCTTGGCTCTACCCCAAAATTGAAGACAGCTTCTTTTTGGTGATCGGCACCAAAACCTGTGGCTACTTTTTGCAAAATGCCATGGGGGTGATGATCTTTGCCGAGCCGCGCTATGCCATGGCCGAGCTGGAAGAGGGGGACATCAGCGCCAAGCTCAACGACTACGAGGAGCTGAAGCGGCTGTGCCTGCAAATCCAGCGGGATCGCAATCCCAGCGTCATCGTCTGGATCGGCACCTGCACCACCGAGATCATCAAGATGGATCTGGAGGGCCTAGCCCAGAAGCTGGAAGGGGAGATCGGGATCCCGATTGTGGTGGCGCGGGCCAATGGCCTCGACTACGCCTTTACCCAGGGGGAAGACACGGTTTTGGCCTCTATGGCCCAGCGCTGCCCGGAGCAGGTGCAGGAAGAAGAGCGGGAGACGCGGGGTGGCCTGCAGGCTCTTTTCTACGGGCTGCGCCCCGGCAAAAAGAAAGAGGAAGAAGGCTTCCCCAAACATCCCCCCTTGGTGATCTTCGGCTCCGTGCCGGATCCGGTGGTAACCCAACTCACCCTGGAGCTGAAAAAGTACGGGATCCGCGTCTCCGGCTGGCTGCCGGCCAAGCGCTACGAGGAGCTGCCGGCCATCGAGCCGGGCACCTATGTGGTGGGGGTAAATCCTTTCCTCAGCCGCACCGCCACCACGCTGGTGCGCCGCAAAAAGGCCAAGCTCATCACCGCTCCTTTTCCCATCGGGCCGGATGGCACCCGCGCCTGGATCGAGGCCATCGCCGGCGAGCTGGGGATCCCGACTCAAGGCCTGGCAGAGCGGGAAGGGGAAGTGTGGCGTCACCCCCAGGTTCAGGAGTACCTGGGCCTGCTGCGGGGCAAGAGCGTCTTCTTCATGGGGGATAACCTGCTGGAGATCTCCCTGGCCCGCTTCCTGGTGCGCTGCGGTATGACGGTGCAGGAAATCGGGATCCCTTACCTCGACAAGCGCTACCAGGCCGCCGAGCTGGCCCTCCTGGAGCGCACCTGCGAGGAGATGGGGGTGCCCAAGCCCACCATTGTCGAGAAGCCGGATAACTACAACCAACTGCAGCGCATCAAAGCCCTGCAGCCGGATCTGGTAATCACGGGCATGGCCCACGCCAACCCCCTCGAAGCCCGCGGCGTCACCACCAAGTGGTCGGTGGAGTTTACCTTTGCCCAGATCCACGGCTTCGGCAACACCCAGGCGCTGCTGGAGCTGGTCACCCGCCCACTGCGGCGCAACGCCGCCCTCAAAGGCTTGGGCTGGGAACAGTTGGTGCAGGAAAAAGCCCTGAGCTAACTTTCTGGCTCCTCGTTGTCGAAGAGCAGGCCATCCAGGTGATCCGGCAGTTGCTGCCGGTCGATCCAGACCATGCCGGCCAAAATTGCCTCGGCCTCATTGTGGAAGTAGCCGTAGGCTGGGGCGGCAAACTCCACCGAGCCATCCTGACGTAGCCGCTGACAGCAAAAAATGAACCCCTTGTCGGTGGTTTGGGTGGTGATGCGCCAGTTGCGGTGGATGTGCTCGGCCATGATCCCAGTGCAGATCACCCTCACCCCCAACCCCTCTCCCAAGGGGAGAGGGGAGAAGAAACCCTAGAGCGTGCGCAGCACCTCTCGCGCCGCCTCGAGGGTTCTCTCCACATCGGCTTCGGTGTGGGCCAAGGAAGTGAAGCCGGCCTCGAATTGCGAGGGCGCCAGATACACCCCCCGCTCCAGCATGCCGCGGTGGAAGCGGGCAAACTTTTGCAAGTCCGAGCGCTTGGCCTCCTCGTAGTTGCGCACTGGGCCAGCCGTGAAGAAGAAGCCGAACATGCCGGGCAAATGGCCCCCACACATCTCGTGCCCGGTCTCTTGCGCAATCTGCAGCAGCCCCGTCGCCAGCTTCTCGGTAATCCGCTCCAGATACTCATAGGTACCGGGGCGACGCAAAATATCGAGGGTGTGGATCCCGGCCGTCATGGCCAGGGGGTTGCCGGAGAGGGTGCCCGCCTGGTACATCGGCCCCGCCGGCGCCACCATTTCCATAATCTCCCGCCGACCGCCGTAGGCCCCCACCGGCAGGCCGCCGCCGATCACCTTGCCCAGGGTGGTTAAATCGGGGATGACACCAAACTTGGCCTGCACACCGCCGTAGCTGATGCGAAAGCCGGTCATCACCTCGTCAAACACCAGCAGGGCGCCATACTTCTGCGTCAGCTCCCGCAAACCCTCCAAAAAGCCCGGCTGCGGCGGAATGAAGCCGGCATTGCCCACCACCGGCTCTAGGATCACGCCCGCAATGGAGTCGGGATGCTGCTCAAACAGAGCCTTGACTGCCTCTAGATCGTTGTAGGGGGCGGTCAGCGTGGCACTGGTAGCGGCCTTAGGTACCCCCGGCGAATCCGGCAGGCCCAGCGTGGCCACCCCTGAGCCGGCCTTGACCAAAAACATGTCCGCATGGCCGTGGTAGCAGCCCTCGAACTTGATCACCTTTTCCCGCCCCGTGTAGGCCCGCATCAGGCGCAGCGCCGCCATGCAAGCTTCGGTGCCGGAGTTAACAAAGCGCACCATCTCCACGCTGGGTACCGCCTCGATCACCCGCTCGGCCAGCTCGTTTTCCAAAACGCAAGGGGCGCCAAAGCTGGTGCCTTTCTCCAAAGCTCGGTGCAGAGCCTCGATCACCTCGGGATGGGCGTGGCCGACAATCGCCGGCCCCCAACTGCCGATGTAGTCGATGTACTGGTTGCCGTCCACATCCCAGGCGTAGGCTCCTGAGACGCGGTCAAACACGACGGGATCCCCGCCCACCGACTTGAAGGCGCGCACCGGGGAACTGACCCCGCCGGGCATGAGCCCTTTTGCTCGGGCAAAAATCTGTTGGGAGCGGGTGATGTTAAACGAGGTGGGATGGAGAGTGCCGGTCATAAACAGGAGCTATTCAACGCATTACCAAGGCTAGCAGGCAGAGGAGCTTGCTGGTGAGCCCTCCTCATAAACTACAAACCCATCCCTGCCAGCGTGTCGATCACTTGCTCCAGGATCAGGGTGAGGTTGGGATGCGAGGTCTCGAACAGGCCCAGCGCCTCCCCAATGCGATCTCTACGCCCTTGATTTTGCTTGCTCTCACTCGGGGATCCCAGCTCGGCCAGCACCGCTTCCACCTCTTGGCGAATGGTGGCGATGTGCTGTCGCTGCTTTTCATCCAAGCCAGGGGTTTTTTGCAGCTCAACATCCAGGTCGTGCAGCAGTTGTCGCAGTTTCGATGCAGCCATTCTCAAAAAGACCTTATCAATTCACTCAATCAATAAATCGAGTTTTGACCACGCTGACTCGATCATACAGGAGCGGAGATCGCTCTTTTGGAAGCGGCTGAGGCGGCAAAGGTTAACTTTTGCAGCCGGGGATCCCAGCCTTGGAGCAACTCCCATACGATGGGCAATAGCCTTGCTGTCTATCCCTATGTCTGAGCTGGCATTGGCCCTGCTGGGGGCAGTGGTTGCCGTTGCCCTGTTCCTGGGAATTTTTGTCTGGGAACAAAGACGCAGCCAGGAGCTGCTGCAGCGGTGGGCGGCAAAGCATGGCTACTCCATTGTGAGCCAGGAGGCGCGTTATTGGCGGCTGGGGCCTTTTTCCGGCAGCACTTCCAAGTATCAACGCGTGTTTTATGTGCGGATACGCAATCCGGGGGGGCAAGAACGCAGCGGCTGGGTGAGGTTAGGGAACTGGTGGCTGGGGCTTTTGTCAGATCAGCTAGAGGAACGGTGGGAGTAGGCTGGGGTTGAACGGACTGAAGGGGAAAGCAATGGACAGGCTCAAGGGGTGGAAAAGGCTGAAGGGGGTGGCCTGGCTGGGCGTGGTACTGGCGCTGGCACTGTTGGGTTGGAACGCAATCGCTGGAGGCGGGGCAATGGCCAGTCCCGGTGAGGGATCCCGAACCTTGACGGTAACCGGCCAGGGATCTGTTGCGGTGGAAACCTCCATTGCGGTAATCCGGCTGGGGGTGGTGCTCCAAGGGGAGACAGCCCAAGCGGTCCAGCAGCAGGTGGCCGAGCGCTCGGAGCGGCTGGTGAACCGCCTCAAAGAGCTGCAGGTGAGCGCCCTGCAGACCACCGGCATTTCTCTCTATCCGCAATACGACTACCAGCAGAGCCCACCCCGCCTGACCGGGGTACAGGGGCAAAACAGCCTGCAATTTGAAGTACCCATAGCCCGAGCCGGACAGGTGCTGGATGAAGCCGTGGCCGCCGGAGCTACCCAGGTGGAATCGGTCAGCTTCCGAGCGGATGAGGCCACCTTGCTGCAGGCGCGCAGCCGTGCCCTGACCCAGGCCGTGGAAGATGCCCAACGTCAAGCCAGCGATGTGTTGAGGGCCTTGAACCTGAGCATTCGTTCTGTGGAGGGCATCCAAATTCACAGCGAGGGCTCCATCGCGCCGCCAGTTCCTTTGGCTGCTCAAGCAGACTATGCCCGCCTAGAAGCAGCTTCCACACCGGTGGAAGGAGGACAACAAGCCGTGCGCGCCCAAGTCACGCTCGAGATTCGTTTCTAGGTTCCTGGGGTGGCCATGAAGTCACGGCGAACCCTGCCTTCCCTCTCCCTGGGGCAGAGGAGGATTCCCCCTGGGGGCGTGAGGAGCAGTAGCGGGGAACGCCCAGAAGCATCTTCCTCGCGTTTAGAATGACTGCGAAACTTCAAAAATCTCAAAAAAATAACCCGGCAAAGTTAGGTAGTGGCTGCCAATCCCTACGTCTAGAATAATGATGGAAAACATGGAAAACACGGGAAAGTTTGCTTTCCCGGATTTCCTTGTCATCTGGCTTTGGCTTACCCGTGGATCCCAATTTGGAGAACGCTGCTGCCACTGGTACGTCTGAAGGCCCTCAGGCGGGCTTGGGCGCTAGCAAAGGCGGAGCCAGCAGCTTGCGGGCCCATGTGCTGATCGTGGATGACAGTTACATGGTGGCAGAGATGTTGTCCAACTTTTTGGGTAAGCAGGGCTGTAGTATTTCTTATGCTTTGGATGGCTTGTCTGCCCTGGAGCAAATCCGCCGCCGGATCCCAGATCTCATCATCGCCGACTGGGTCATGCCCAATCTAAATGGCCTGGATCTATGCCGGCAGCTACGGCAATCACCCGAATATGCTTGGGTGTACTACATCCTCATGACTGCCCGCGAGGGCAACGACAACATGGAGCGGGCGTTAGAAGCCGGAGCCGATGAGTTCCTCTCCAAGCCCTTTCAGGCGGCAGAGCTGCTGACGCGGGTGCGGGCAGGGCTGCGCATTGTGGAGAGCCGCCGCCAGCAATATCTGCTCCAGACTGGACAAAAACAAGTCTCATCTCCTTCTGGCTCGGTTGCTTTGGGCAATCGGCAGGATTTGGTTACTCGCTTGCCGTTGCGGGTGGCCCAAGCCCGTGCCCAATCAGATCCCCTCAGTTTGTTTGTGCTGCGCTTGGCCAACCTCAGTGCTCTGGGGCAAGGCCTAGAGGCCGGCGGTCGGGCTGCTCTTCTCAAGCTGTTTACGGATCGCTTGGCCCACAACTTGCGAGAGGGGGATGACCTCTTTTGCTACGACGAGGGGCAGTTTATTGTGGTGCTGCCGGGGAGCACTCTGGCTGCTGCCCAGATTGCCGCCGAGCGCTGCTGCCAGCGGTTGATCCAGGATCCCTTTGTGGTGAATGGGCGAGCGCTGCCGGTGCAGCTTCAATTTGGGGCGGCCACCCTCACAGATAAGGACGATCCCAAGGGGGTGGCCCTGGTGCGACGGGCTGCCCAAGCCCTGCGAGACAGCAAAAATGTCCACACTTCGGTGGTGACTGCACCCCATCCCATCCCGGTTTCCGATTGCAGTAGCGGGACGGCGTCCTCAGAGCTGCTGAAGCGTTTGCAACATCTAGAAAAAGAGAATGCCGAGCTACGCCAAGAGCTGGAAACTCGCCTCAGGCAGCTCGAGGAGTTGCGGCAACACAACCAGGATCTCAGCCAAGGGGTGCGGGAGCCTAGGGCTGAGCGGTTTGAAGCTGGATCCCGCTCTCAGCAGCCCTTGGGGATCCGCCGGCGGAAACCGCGGCGGCGTCTGAAGCGTCAACTGGGCCGCGGAGGATGGCGACTGCGCCGGTAAGTCCGATCCCCAGAATCCGGCGGTGGGTTGGCCGCAGCAGAATAGGCAGGTGGGAGGTGGGAAGAACAGCCATGTTCAATTCTAGTCGGAGCCAATCCGCCATCTGGAAGCCAGCAAGAAGGTGGTTTCTCAACAACATCGAGCTGATCCTGACGGCGGTGGGGATAGGCGTAATCCTACTCAGCGGCTGGGTGGCCAGCCGCAGCGCTCTTTCCGCGGCGACGGCAACGGCGGTCAGCGCCACCGTGGTGGGAGTTATCCACGGCATCCTGTTCTGGCTGTTGCGGCGGCGGCAACGCCGGGTGCGGCAGGAGGCGATCGGGCAAATTCGGGAAATGCTGGAGGATCTGGGCAAAAACCGGTTGCAAACCATCAAGATGAGCCTGTACCTGGTGCAGGTGCGCCAGCCAGATCAAGAAGAGCGCACCCGCCAAAGCTTTGACCGCGTCTACCAGATCCTGGGCGAGATGAGCAATTTAATCGACCACATTTCGGAAGAATCCCTGGCCAGTTGGCGGCAGCGCTACCGGCAAACTTTAGATCGGGTGGAGTCGGAGTCTAACTAGTCGGAGCTACAGGGCAGGGATCCCTTAGGAGCTGGGGTGGACAGGCGGATTTCGGGAAGTACGCAATTGCTGGGCCTGATCGGGGATCCGGTGGCCCACAGCCTATCCCCGGCGATGCACAACGCTGCCTTGGCGGCCATGGGAGAAGACTACTGCTACGTGCCCTTTCCGGTGGCGGCAGAGCGCCTGGCAGTGGCGGTGGCCGGGCTGGCGGCCATCGGGGTGCGGGGGTTTAACGTCACCATTCCCCACAAGCAGGCGATTCTGCCTTTGCTCAGCCAGGTGGAAGCGCGGGCGGCAAAGGTGGGAGCAGTAAACACGGTCTACGCCTTGCCGGAGGGAGGCTGGGGCGGCACCAACACCGATATCGACGGCTTTGTTCAGCCTTTGCTGGGCCTGGAAAAGGGGATCCCGACCCTGATCCTGGGCTGTGGCGGGGCGGCGCGGGCGGCCATCCAGGGCTGTTTGGAGTTGGAGTTGGGGCCAGTACGGGTGGCCGGGCGATCCCCTGAGAAGTTACAGGCTTTGCAAAAGACCTGGCCGCAGGTGGAAACGCTGAGCTGGGCCGAGCTGGATCGCCACTTGCCCGAGACTTCCCTTGTGGTTAACACCACCCCCGTGGGCATGTACAAGCCGGGATCCCCTGCCGAGCTGTCTCCCCTTAGCCGGGAGCAACTGCACCTTCTGCCCGCCGGCGCCGTTGTCTACGATCTCATCTATGTACCGGATCCCACTCCCCTGCTGCGGATGGCCGCAGCGTTAGGCCATACCCCCATCAGTGGCCTGGAGATGCTGATCCACCAGGGGGCCAAGGCCCTCTCCCTCTGGCTGGGGGGCAAGCCTGTGCCGGTGGAGGTGATGCGGCAGGCGGCCCGGCAGCAGTTGGCCCAGATTGAGGTGGATAGGGCAAGGGATCCCAAGCTCTAGCTCTCCTCTCAAAGTTGAGCGCAATTGGCTGGGGGCGGGAACAATTGCCTCGGGCCTGCCGATCTCTAGGGGGAGATAGGGCTACAGCAATCCTCGGTTGGGTTAAGGGTGTTGAGGTTGCCAAGGCGGCAGCGGAAATGGCTTGCAGGTGTGCTCGGCGCACTGATGTGGCTGGGATCCGGAATCGCCGCCCAGGCCCGATTCCCGAGGTTTGGCCATTCCCTTTTTCCTGACTCCGATTCCAGGTTTCAGGGCAGCGGGGAACAGACAGGATCCCTGTCTGCTCTTCAGCTCGATGCCTTCTGCCGGCAACCCCCTGAGGAAGTGGCGCGCAAGGCTCAACTGCGCCAGCGGGCCACCCAATCAGAGGCCGCTTGGGCCGAATACACCCAAGTCTTAGCCGAACATCGCGCTGCCTTGATTGCCTGCCGCAGCCGCCGTTGGCCGCAGATTCAGGCCATTTGGGTGCGCTTGCATCCCTGTGATGCCAATCCAGGCGTACTGGATCAGGTGTTTGACCAGGTGGTGAACCTGGGCTACAACCGCGTTTTTATCGAGACGTTTTACGATGGCCGCTCCATTCTGCCCGATGGGGCGGGCGGGATCTGGCCCAGCCTGCAGCCCAATGCCGATTTGTTGGATCTGGCTCTCAAGGCGGCGCGACGGCGGGGGTTATCGGCCTATGCCTGGGTGTTTTCCCTCAATTTCGGCTACAGCTACGGGCTTCTCCCAGGTCGCCAGGCAGTCTTGGCCCGCAACGGCCGTGGCCTCACCACTGTCTTGGATCCAGCGACAGCCCTTGCAGAAGATTTGGGCAGCCCGGATGAGGTGTTTGTGGATCCCTTTCATCCTCTGGCGCGACGGGATTTTGCCGAGCTGATCCGCCGCATCCTGCAGCGGCAGCCGGATGGGATCCTCTTCGACTACATTCGCTATCCCCGCGGCTCTGGGGGATCCAGCCTGGCAGCCACCGTCCAGGATCTGTGGATCCATGGGGAGGCAGCCCGGCAAGCCTACCTGGATTTGGCAGAAAACCCGGCGGGCCGAGCCTTGCTGGAGCGTTACCTCAGCCAGGGCTATATTACTGTGGCAGATGTTCTCCATCTGGATGCCACCTATGCCGAAGAGCCCCGCTGGCGCCAGCCAGGGGATCCCAAGCCCAGCGCAAGCAGGGAGCGGCCGCTTTCTCCAGAACTAGGGGACGGGATGGCCCAAAGCAAAGCAGGCGAGAATTGGCATTCCACCCATGCCGATTCAGAAGGTGATTCAGGGAATAGGGATTTAGAGAATTTGGCGGCTCCCCGTCCAAAAGCAGCGCCGCCGGATCCCACCCCTACCCCTAGCGCCGCTCTCCGACAGGAGCGCTGGCAAGAGCAGCTCTGGCAGCTCAGCGTTGAGTTTGCCCGCTATGGGATCCTCGATTACCTGCGGCAAGCTGCCCAACCGGCCCAAAGCCTTGGGATCCCGACCGGGGCCGTCTTTTTCCCCGAGGGCAACCAGGCGGTGGGAGAAGGGTTCGACGCCCGTCTCCAGCCTTGGGATCGTTTTGATCCAAACATGGAGTGGCACCCGATGGCCTATGCCAAGTGCGAGGATGGCTCCTGTGTGGTGCAGCAGGTGGGGCAAATCCTGGCCGTGGCCTCTCCCCAAACCTTTGTCTGCCCGGCCATCGCCGGCCTATGGGGACAAGCGCAGCGAAAACGCCCCAGCTTGGAAATCCAGATGGGATCCCTGGCCCGCCGCTTTCCGCAGTTGCCTTGTGTGAGCCACTTTGCCCTCTCTTGGATCGAGCCGGAGCTGGAGCGCAGCCGTCGCACCTGTCAATTCTGATGCTCACCCCACACCCGCAAGTTGGGAATTCTGAAATTATGAACCCCGAACAATTCGATCTGATTAACCGCTTGTTTCAACTCACGTTTCAAATCGGGGATCGCTTGGGATGTGAGTCTTCTGACCCCGCTCAACTACTCCTGACCGACCGGCCCGGCCTAGAAGCAAGCCACCTATATTTCCCGTCCGATTACGTTTACGAGGATCTGGATCCCGAAGTGTGGGCCAATTATGTGGCTGAGGTGCCAGCTTTATCGCAGATGGCTGACCTTTTGCAATCCTATCCCCTCACCCGTGGCATTTATCGCCAAGACGAGGTTTCGTGGTGGATTTGCGCTTTTTGGATGGCCCAAGAGGGATTGGGAACCAACGTGCTCTTGCGCGCCCACAGAGTCGAAACTTAGGCAGTTGATCCCCAAGTTCCCTTTCGTATTGGGATGGGGATCGGTGTTACATGAACTACCCCACCGCGCAGGCGGGTGGGGTTTCCCCATCCGCTTTACGGCG
>NZ_JANSJI010000191.1:0-1148 GCF_047462475.1 Synechococcus sp. H55.11 | reverse complement strand
CCTTGCTAATAATTTTCATTAACTTCAAGGGCCCTCTCAGGCAAAGGGAAGGATTGGTGTTCCGCCCCCCTACCCGTTGGCAACCGCCAAGAGCTCCGAGAAAAAGAGATGGGATTTTGCTGAGTGGGTGGACAGTTAAAGGAAACCTTAAAATCCCAAGCCCAGTCATCAGCCTCTACTAGGATTTAAATAATAAAATTTCTCATTAAGGAGGAGATTATGGCAGCACAGCAAGCTCCGGCCCAAGAGCTGTTTAGAGAGGCCTTTGAGAATCGCTACACCTGGGATGAGGACTTTCCTGGCTACCGAGCTGAGATAGCCTACTTTCCCAAAGAAGGTGACAGCAGCCTCTCCTTCTCAGGAGTTGTGAGTATTGACTGCAACATGAAGATTGATGTTGCCGGCGTCGAGGACGAGGAGATCCGCCAGAAAATAAGGGAACAGATGTGGGAAATCATGGTGCATCGCGTTCGTCATTCCTTCGACGAAGAACACGGTGGCCACACCTTTGTCTATGGAGAGCCACAAAATTCAGACATCACTGAAGTTCTTGTTTCGGGCTTATCTTCTACCGATAGGTACTGGGTTCAGGGCAAGCACATTCAAAGGGTGCATCGCCATCTTGCCAATCGGACAATTACAGTCTCAGTTCAAGAGTTTTACGATACAGGTGAGGGCTACCTACCCACTCACTACACTGCTGAGTATTGTAGCCCAGGAACCGAAGAAAAAACTCAAGCAAAGATGATCTATGAAGATCGTTATCAAAAAATAGGTCGGTATTGGATTCTAGTTGAGAGAAGAATTTGGGAAGAGCAGGATGGCAAAAAAAGTGCATCGCCTCAGCTTTTCCTCTTCTCAAATATTCGATTTTTCGAATAGCTGGGAAAATAAGTTTTCTCTTTGCGGCTGTGAGCATCTCTTATAATAGAAGGTGATGAGGTGCTCACAGCCAAGCTCAAAACAGATGGCCACAGGGTATCTTTTTTAGAGTTATCTATGACTAAGCTGGACTTAAAAAATGTACCTGGACACCAAGTACTGGCTGCGGCAGGTAAAAAGGCACTTCGACCGGGGGGCTTTGGCGCCACCGAACGGCTCTTCAAGTTTGCCGAGTTCCGTCGAGGAGAAACAGTGCTAGAGCTTGC
>NZ_JANSJI010000190.1:0-5132 GCF_047462475.1 Synechococcus sp. H55.11 | reverse complement strand
CGCTCCGCGCCGCTCACGCGACCACCCCCGGCCCCTCTCCCAGCCCTCACCCCCGACCCCTCTCCCTTTGGGAGAGGGGGGTTAAGTTGAATCTGGAACCTAGACAGAGGTGAGGCCATGCAACCCAAAGGCGTTTTCTGGAAGCGGCGGCAGGTGTTGGCGGGCCTGGGATCCCTGGGGGCTTGGCTGGTTGGGCAAAGCTCTCCTCTGGCGCAAAACACCGGCGAGAACCCAGTGGAGTTGGGATCCCTGAGCTGGGCAGATATCCTGGAGCGGGCGCGGGGCAGCCAGGTGAATTGGGCCATGTGGAGCGGCAGCGAGGCCATCAACGGTTTTGTGGATGGCTGGGTCAAGCGGCAGTTGCAAGAGCGCCATGACATTCGTTTGAACCGGATCCCGCTCACGGATACCGTGGAAGCGGTCAACAAAGTGATTGGAGAGGTGCAGGCCGGGTTGCGCAGCGGCGGCAGCCTTGATCTGATTTGGATCAACGGCAACAATTTCCGCACCCTCAAGCAGGGGAACTTGCTCTACGGCCCCTTTGCCCAGAAACTGCCCAGCCTGCAGTTCTACAACCCTGCCGATATCGCAACGGATTTTGGCCTGCCCACCGAAGGCTATTCTGCCCCCTACACCGGCAACTATTTCCTGATGGCCTACAATGCCGAACGGGTGCCCAACCCGCCCCGGAGCTATGCCGAATTGTTGGCCTGGGCCGAGGCCAATCCAGGCCGGTTCGCCTACGTGGCCCCGCCGGATTTTCACGGTAGCCGCTTTCTGTTGAGCGCCTTCTACGGTGTGACAGGAGGCCATGCCCAATACAGCGGGCCGGAGTTCAATGCCGAGCTTTGGGCGCAACAATCCCCCGCTCTGGTGGACTACCTGAAAAAGCTGGATCCCTTGTTGTGGCGGCGAGGGCAAACCTATCCACCCACCTTTGCCCGCCTGGCGGAACTATTTGCCAACGGCGAGGTGTGGCTGATCCCCACCTTTATCGACCAGGTGATCTTGCGCAAGGGCAACGGCCAGTTTCCCCCCAGCACCACCCCCTATGGAATCCCCGGCACCAGCTTGATCGATCCCTCGTTCACGGCCATTCCCATCAACGCGGCCAACCCTTGGGGGGCAATGGTTTTGGCGGAGCTCTTGGCCAGCCCGGAAGGACAACTGGAAAAGTTCAAGCCGGATGTGTGGGGGGATCTGCCCCTGATCGATATCCGTCGTCTGTCTGCCGAGCTGCAGACCAACTTTGCCCAGCTAGAAGCTGCCGCCGGGATCCCCATTCGCGAGGCCATCGCCGGCGCTGTGCCCATCGTCCACCCCGAATACACGGTGCAACTGGAAGCCCTCTGGCAGCAACAGGTTTTGCCGGGATAGGTGGCCCCTCACCCCCAGCCCCTCTCCCTGGGGGACTCCCTCACCCCCAGCCCCTCTCCCTCAGGGAGAGGGGAGCTTTCGCTTCTCTGTTTCTGCAGGTGAGATGCTTGCTGTTCTGGCTTGGGGCAGCCAAACGCGAAAATGCGTCCATCCTTCCAAGCTGCTGACGGAGATCTGGCCCCCCATGTGCTCCACCAGTTGCTTGACCAGGGCCAGCCCCAGGCCGGTGCCGCCGTGCTTCCAGCGATCCGACTGCGGGATGCGGTAGAACTTCTCAAAGATGCGGGGCAGCTCCGATTCCGGGATCTCGCTGCTGTTGCTGCAGACAAAGAGGATCCCTTCTCCTTCCCAGGCCACCTGCAGGTGGATGGATCCCGCGGGGGCGGTGTATTTGACGGCGTTGTGCAGCAGCTCGCGCAAGATGCGGCCCAGGGCCGTGGGATCCGCCTCAAGGGGTGGGATCCCCTCTTCCAGGTGCAGTTGCAAACTTTGGTCTTTGGCCTGGGCCAGGGGCTGAACTGCCGCCACCAGATCCCGCAAATAGCGCGGCAGAAAGATCTCTTCGGGTTGGAGCAGATACTTCTCGGCTGCCAGCCGCTGCATGTCCAGCAGGTCGTTGATGAGATCAATTTGGCGGTTGCATTCCTTGAGGGCGATGGCGAAATAGTGCTGCTGCTTCTCGGGGTTATCGTGGGCTATTTGCAACATTTGTAGGGCCATGCGCACATTGGTCATGGGGGTGCGCAGCTCGTGGGAGACGGTGCTCAAGAAATCGTCCTTGAGCAGGTTGAGCCGCTCCAATTCCTTTACCTGGGCCTGGGCCGCCTCATACAGACGGGCCTGCCGCAGAGCCAGAGCAGACAGGTTGGCCACCTGATAGGCCAGTTGTCTCTCCGCTTCGGAAAACTCCTGCTGCCGCTCCAACAGCAGCAGCCCCAGCCGCTCTTGCTTGTCCCAAAGGGAGC
Organism: Synechococcus sp. H55.11; assembly: GCF_047462475.1. NCBI lineage: Bacteria > Bacillati > Cyanobacteriota > Cyanophyceae > Synechococcales > Synechococcaceae > Synechococcus > Synechococcus sp. H55.11. The sequence continues at coordinate 2,790 of NZ_JANSJI010000190.1, read as the reverse complement.
AAGCCAAAAGCTGTACCCAGTGCCCCCCTCGCTCCTTTTGACAACAGCAGTGGACTTCCCAGGGCTGGTCAAGAAACGCATGGGAGTGCAGCAGGTGCCTCAGCTCGGGATCGTTGAGGTAGGCGGGATCCGCCTTCTCCGGAAACGAGCAAGCCGGGATCCAAGAGGATCCATCGGCACTGGTCAAGAAAATATGACAGCCGGTTAGGTTGAGGGCCTCGGCCAGACTCTTGACCACCTCTTCCAGGATCTCCCCCTCCTTGAGGCTGGCCACCATCTGGCCGCTGAGGGAGCGCAGCACCGCCTCAAAGCGCAAAGACTGCTCCAGCTTGGCGGTACGCAGCGCCACCTGGGCTTCCAGCTCGCGGTTGAGGGCTTCTAGCTGCTGTTGGATCCGCTTTTGCTCGGTGATCTCCCGCCCCACCGACAGGATCTCCACCAGTTGGCCCTGGCTGTCGAAAATGCCCTGATCCACCCAGCTCACCCAGCGGGATTGGCCATCTTCGCCGGGGTACTCCCGCTCGCTGCGGTGGTAAGGGTGCTCAGGCGTCAGAGCCGCAAGGGACTGCAGCACTGCCTCCCGTTCTTGCGGCGGCAGAGAGTCCACCCAACGGCTACCTATCGCTTCTTCTGCGGAACGGCCAAAAAAGCGCAGGTAGGCAGGGTTAGCATAGGTGATGCGGCTATCGGGCTGAAAGCGGCAGATCAGCTCCGTCTGCTGCTCCACCACAGCGCGGTACTGCTGCTGCTGTTGCCAGAGGCGATCCAGCAAAGCTTGTTGGTTGGTGGCCGCCTGCTGCCAAGCCTTGGCCAGGGTCTGCACCTCTTGGATAGGGCCGGGATCCACAGGGGGCCAGGCCAGGATCTCAGTGTGCACAAATTGCTCCGCTATTTGGGTAAGGCGGCGCAGCGGACGAGAGAGGGCTTCGCTGAGGAGGATCCCGGCGGCCAAAAAGCCCAGCAGCAGCCCACCCCCCAACAGGGCCGCCTGCCGAGCACTGGCATAGACAGGGGCTAAAAGGGCGCCCTCCGGGATCCCGTAGACGAAGTAAAAGACCAGCCCCCATTGATCCTGAATGGCCGTCACCTGCACCCGGTAGGGGATCCCGTCCACCTCAAGGCGCAGCAAACCTTCAGAGGCCGCCGTTGCCCAGGATCCCACCTGCTCTTGCACAGCCAGCAGCAGCGGCTGGGGAGACAGCTCCTCCCTGCCGGCCACCACCTGGCCCTCTTCATCCAGCAACCAGCTCACCCCTGGATACGCCAAGCTGGCCTGCAGATCCTCCAGAAAAGCCTGCAGTTGCTGAGCCGAGAGAGCAGCCACCAAGCTGCCGTAAACCCGCCCCTCCGCCTCGGCCAAGGGCAGCGCTGTCAGGATCAGCCGCTCCGGCCTCTGATTGGGAAACTCGACAAAAAAGTTGCTCACCACCCAGGTACGGCGGGCCCCTTCCTGTTGCAGGATCCCGGGAAACCAAGACAGCCGCCGCAAATCCACAAAGCCCAACTGCCGCTTCAAGCCGGTGGGATCCCCGCTTTCCGGATCCCGCTGGCGGCCCTGGACGGATCCCGGCTTCAGGCCTGGCGTGTGGTAGATCCAGATCGACCCATCGGTGTGGCGGCGGGCGGTTACAAACCCCCCCTCCGCTGAGACAAAGCCGATGTAGCTCAGCTTGGGAAACTGCTGCAACTGGCGGGCAAAATAGGCCTCAAGCCTCTCCAGATCTTGCGGCTGAAGCGCGGCCAAATTGGGCAGTAGCTCCCACTGGACTGCCCCTTGATTGAGGGCATTGATCTGAAGGGGGGCTTGGAGATAGCGCCTGAGGTGCTCTTCAGTGCGATGGTTAACCTCACTCTTCAGGTGCTCGGCCAACTGCAGCGCCATCTGCCGCCCAGCCCGCCAGAAGAGATAGCCCACCCCGCCTGCCCCCCCAGCCACTGCCAACAGCAGCGGCAACAGCAGCGCCACCTGCAAAGGAACCGCTCGAGAAGTGAGGAAGGGCAGGCGCATTGGAGAAGAAGAGGAAAACAGCATGGGATCCCTAGGCTTGGGGCGGCTCCAGAGCTCGCTGCAAAGCGCCGAGGAGAATTTCGGCACCAATGGCCAACAGCGCCACCGGGATTGCTCCCACCAACAGGATAGCGTTGTCGTAGAGGGCAAACCCCAGCGTGATGAAGCTGCCCAGCCCGCCCGCCCCGATAAAGGCGGCCAACGTGGCGCTGGCAATGACCTCGATAGTAGCGGTTTTAACACCGGCCAAGATTACCGGCAACGCCAAGGGGATCTCCACATGGCGTAGCACCTGCGCCGGCGTCATGCCCATTCCCAAAGCAGCTTCGCGTAGAGCCGGATCGAGGCTGCGGAAGGCCACATCCGTGCTGATTAAAATGGGGGGCAAGGCCAAGATCGTCAGGGCAATCGCCGCCGACTGAAAGCCAAGGCCAAAGTAGGGAATGGCCAAAAACAAAATCGCCAAGCTGGGGATCACCCGCAAGCTGCCGAAGGCATTGATCACCACGAGGGAAACCACCTGCGAGCGGGAGCTGCCAAAACCCAAGGGCAGGCCCACCAGCAACGCGATCCCCAGCGGCACCGCCACCAGTTGTAGGTGCTGGAGGAAAGCTTGAACTAGCAGGTCGCTGTTGCTGTAGGCGTAACTTAAAGAGCTGGCCAAAAGACTCATCGAGGGTGGGTAGGTGGCAGCAAGCTCCAAGATAACTCCCCTCTCCCTCTGGGAGAGGGGCTGGGGGTGAGGGGATCCCCTGTCTCTTATACAGATCGCCGAGCCCACG
>NZ_JANSJI010000189.1:2349-5145 GCF_047462475.1 Synechococcus sp. H55.11 | reverse complement strand
CACGAGCGCTTTGAGTTCCCCGAAGAAGTCCTACCCCGCGGCAACGCGCTCTAAACTGGCGCTGGCTGTCGAACGCTTGAGTTCTCTCGATCCTTCACGTGAGAGCCGGGGCCGAGCGTTCGCCTATTCAAGCCTTGGATTGGATGGGTAGGCGCTCGGCCATTCTTAAGCTCCTTTGCTTTTTACCTCTATCTTCTGCTGTACTGACTGTTACTCTTTTTGGAGGCTGGCCTCAGTGACTTCAACGACCTTTGGTTCCGCAGCGATGCAGGATCGCACCCAGGGCGGGTTTGCCTGGTGGGCTGGGAATGCTCGCTTGATCAATCTCTCCGGTCGGCTCTTGGGTGCCCACGTGGCCCACGCCGGCCTGATCGTCTTCTGGGCGGGAGCGATGCTGCTGTTTGAGGTGGCTCACTTCACGCCGGATCGGCCTATGTACGAGCAGGGCCTGATCCTGATGCCCCACGTGGCCACTCTGGGCTGGGGGGTTGGCCCGGGCGGCGAAGTTATCGACACCTACCCCTACTTTGTGATCGGCGTGCTGCACTTGATCTCCAGCGCAGTGCTGGGGTTGGGGGGCATCTATCACGCCGTGCGCGGCCCAGAAACCCTGGAGCAGTCTTTCCCCTTCTTCGGCTACGACTGGAAAGACAAGAACAAGATGACCACCATCTTGGGGATCCACCTCATCCTCTTGGGGTTGGGGGCTTTCCTGTTGGTGGCCAAGGCCATGTGGTTTGGCGGTGTCTATGACACCTGGGCTCCCGGCGGTGGCGATGTGCGAGTGATCACCAACCCCACCCTCAACCCGGCGGTGATCTTCGGCTACCTGTTCAAGTCTCCCTTCGGCGGCGACGGCTGGATCATCAGCGTGGACAACATGGAGGATGTGATCGGCGGCCATATCTACATCGGCATCATCTGCATTGCCGGTGGGATCTGGCACATCCTCACCAAGCCTTTTGGCTGGGCCCGCCGTGCCTTCATCTGGTCGGGGGAAGCTTATCTCTCCTACAGCTTGGCGGCGGTCTCGCTGATGAGCTTTATTGCCACCTGCTACATCTGGTTCAACAACACTGTTTACCCCAGCGAGTTCTACGGCCCCACCGGCCCTGAAGCCTCGCAAGCGCAAGCCCTCACCTTTATCGTGCGCGACCAGCGCCTGGGGGCGAACATCGGCCAGGCCCAAGGCCCCACCGGTCTGGGTAAGTACCTGATGCGCTCCCCCACGGGCGAGATCATCTTCGGCGGTGAGACGATGCGCTTCTGGGATGTGCGGGCGCCCTGGAAAGAGCCGCTGCTGGGCCCCAATGGCTTGGATCTGGATAAGTTGAAAAACGACATCCAACCCTGGCAAGCTCGCCGTGCGGTGGAGTACATGACCCACGCGCCACTGGGATCCCTGAACTCGGTGGGGGGTGTGGCGACCGAGATCAACACGGTGAACTTCACCAGCCCGCGCACCTGGCTGGCAGCCCACAACTTCATCTTCGGCTTCCTGTTCTTCGTTGGCCACCTGTGGCATGCCGGTCGCGCCCGTGCCGCTGCTGCCGGCTTTGAGAAAGGGATCAGCCGCGAGAACGAGCCGGTTTACCGGATGAAGCCGATCCGATAAGCACGGAAGTCTCTCGGAGATCAACCTTTGGCCCCCGGTAGGGGGCCTTTTTTTTGGGGATCCCCCCCGCCAGGATTGGCAGAGAAGGAAGAGAGGATAGAGACTGAGAAGGCTGAATGTTCGGTAAAGATGCACAAAGTCCCGGTTACGGTCATCACCGGATTTTTGGGATCCGGCAAGACCACGGTGATCCGTCACCTGTTGCTCAACAACCAGGGCCGCCGCATCGCCGTTTTGGTCAATGAGTTTGGCGAAGTGGGCATTGATGGCGAACTGCTGCGGGATTGCCAACGTTGCGAGGGAGAGGGATCCATCCCCATTTTGGAGCTGGCCAACGGCTGCCTCTGCTGCACGGTGCAGGAGGAATTTTTGCCCACCATGGAAACCCTGCTGCAACGGCGGGCGGAGCTGGACGGCATCCTGATTGAGACTTCAGGATTGGCCTTGCCTAAGCCTCTGGTGCAGGCTTTCCGCTGGCCAACCCTTCGCACCGGCGCCACGGTGGATGCGGTGATTGCAGTGGTGGACGGTCAGGCTCTGGCTTCTGGGCAACTGGTGGGGGATCGGGCGGCGCTGGAAGCGCAGCGGCAGGCCGATGCGAGCCTGGATCACGAGACGCCCATTGAGGAGCTGTTTGCGGATCAGTTGAGCTGCGCCGATTTGGTGCTGCTGAGCAAGGTGGATCAGATCACGTTGTCGGAGCGAGCGCGCGTGGAGAGCTGGCTGCGGCAACAATTGCGCCCTGAGGTTCGAGTCCTCCCCTGTGAGCGGGGCCAGGTTGCCCCAGAAGTGCTCTTGGGCTTGCAGGCGGCGGTGGAAGATCAGTTGGAGCGCCGCCCCAGCCACCACGACCACGAAGAAGACCACGAGCACGAGGCCTTCGAGTCTTTTTACCTGAGCCTGGAGGGGGGCTATGAGCCGGGATCCCTAGTTGCCCAACTGCGTCAACTGGCTCAAGAGGAATGCCTCTACCGGGTGAAGGGGTTTGTGGCCGTGCCCCACAAGCCGATGCGGCTGGTGCTGCAGGGAGTGGGAGGGCGATTTGAAACCTACTACGACCGGCCCTGGCGCCCGCAAGAGCCGCGGTTGACCCGCCTAGTGTTCATCGGGCAGAGGCTTAACCGGGAGCGCATTGCCGCTCAGCTTCAGGGCTTGGCTCACAGAGAAGCAGCGGCCTTTAC
>NZ_JANSJI010000189.1:0-2249 GCF_047462475.1 Synechococcus sp. H55.11 | reverse complement strand
GGGAGAGGGGAGTTGGCGTGACCCTATAAAAGCGGCCTAGAGGTAGGCATCTAGGAGAGAGGCCACGGTGGGGAAGTGGCAGGGCAAGCCCAGGGCTGCTGGCGAGAGGGCCGGATAGACAAAATGGCGGTGGCGCAGACAGTACTCGTCCCACGCCGAAAGCCGCACCCCAAACAGAAAAGCCAAGCTGCGGAGGAGTCCGAGGGGCAAGGGCAGGCGGAAGTAGATCCGCTTTCTGAAATAGGCGCACACCTGTTCCACGCACTCATCCACAGACAGAGGGGGATTGCCCAACACCCAATCGCCGCCACCGGGCGGATGGGCTACCCAGTAGGCCACCATCTCTGCCACATCGGCAGCGTGGATGAAGTGGAAGCTGGCATCCACCCGCAAAAAGCGGATGAGATCCAGCCAGCGGAGCACATCCTTGAGGCCGGCGGTGATGTGGGAATAGGGGTGGTGGGGGCTGCCGCCAAACAGTAGGGTGGGGTAGAGCGTCAGCAGCCGATCCGGCCAGAAGCAGCTTTCCTGCCGTTGCAGCAGCATCGCGTACTTGCTGCGGATGTAGTCGGTGCCGGCCTGGCCGGCGATGGCCAAGGGTTGTAACGCCTGATCCAAAAGGCTGGCGGTGGAAAAGTAGATCACCTGCTGGCAGCGCCGGGGATCCAACAACTGAAAGAGCTCCAGAGTGTGGGTAACATTCACCGCCCAGGTTAGGGTGGGATCCCCCCAAGCCGCCGCCATGTGGATCAGCCCATCCATCTGTTGCAGCAGGGCAGCGTGCTCGCGGATGTGCAGCAGATCGCCGGGCACCAGGGTGATGGGGGCGGGCAGCCGTTCCGGGGGCAGCCGCAGGCGGCTGGGGTTGCGAATAAGAATGTAGAGGTGGTAAGCGGGCCGCTCCGGAAACTCGGGATCCCTTTGCTGGGCCAGGCGCTCCAACACATAGTGCCCCAGACAGCCGCTAGCGCCGGTAAGAAACAGGTTTCGCAAGAGATCTTCCCAACGGCAACTCATCGAAAAAGCTTTTGACTAGTCTACCGCCTTGGCTTGCGCCTGCCGGAGCGGCTTAACCCCCAATTCCCCTGACGGCAACTCTGGGCAACTGCGGCATTTCCCGGGCCAGGCAGCAAACTGGAAATTTGGCCGCAAGAATGGCAGCATAGTTCGACGGGAATCCCACTCCCCTTGAGATTTGGACCTTGCTCAACCCGACTTCTGCCTGTGGCCGTAACCTCCTCTTCCCCTAGCAGGCGCGCTTTCAGTCTGTGGCCACCGCTGGCCTTGGTCTTGCAGCGGCTGGCCCAAGCGGTGCCGGTGCTACTGCTGATCACGGTGCTCAGCTTTTTGCTCTTGCAACTGGCTCCCGGCGATTTTTTGGATCCCTTGCGGGCGGATCCCAGTGTCAGCCAAGAGTTTATCGCCCAGGAAGAGGCACGGCTGGGCCTGGATAAGCCCTTGATTTGGCAGTATTTGACCTGGCTGAGCAATCTGCTGCAGGGGGATTTTGGCGTCAGCTACACATACCGCGTGCCGGTGGCGCAACTCATCCTCTCCCGCGCCGGCGCCACCTTGCTGTTGGCAGTGTGCTCTGTTTTGCTAACTTGGCTAATTGCCATTCCTCTGGGGATCCTGGGGGCGCTGCGGCAGAACACTCCTTTGGATCGGGCGTTGCAGTTGCTCAGCTACCTGGGGCAGGCCATGCCCAGCTTTGTGCTGGCCATTTTGCTGCTGATCGTGGCTCAAAACGTGGGCTGGTTGCCGGTAGGGGGAATGACCAGTGTTTATTTTGCCGAGCTCGGTTGGGGGGGGAAGCTGCTGGATCTGGGCCGCCACCTGCTCTTGCCCACGCTGGCCCTGAGCATTACCAGCTTTGCCGGGCTGCAGCGGATTACCCGCGGCAACTTCTTGGACGTGCTGCGGCAGGAATACATCCAGGCGGCGCGGGCACGGGGCATTCCTGAATGGCGGGTGATCTGGCTGCATGCATTGCGCAACGCCGTCAACCCCTTGATCACGATTTTGGGCTTTGAGTTTGCCAATCTGCTCAGCGGCTCCTTCATTGCCGAGTTTTTCTTCAATTGGCCGGGGCTGGGCAAGCTGCTCTTGGAAGCCGTCCAAAGCTTTGACATCAACGTGGTGATGGCCGGGCTTTTGCTGGGAGCGGTGATGCTGATTTTGGGCAACCTATTGGCCGATCTGCTCTTGATGTGGGTAGATCCGCGGATCCGGCCTGAGTCTTTGCTTTA
>NZ_JANSJI010000188.1:3445-5193 GCF_047462475.1 Synechococcus sp. H55.11 | reverse complement strand
GGGGGTGAGGGCTTGAGCGGCGCAGAGTTCCCAGAGCGTCAAAGATTGGGATCCTTGAGTTGGACGGGGAAATGAGCGGGTATAAACTCCAGCAATTGGTTTATCGTATGGACATCCCTGCCCAAGCTGCTTCTTCGCTGCACCTGCAAACCTATGGCCCCCGATCTCACCAATCGCATTTTGGGTGGCCGCTACCAACTGATTCAAGAAATCGGTGGCGGCGGCATGGGATCCGTCTTCCGCGCTTTGGACTTGCACAACAACCGCCAAGAGGTGGCTGTTAAGATCCTGCATGCCCCTATGCTGCTGAGCCGGGGTGACGCCCAGACCGATTTGCGTCGCCGCTTTGCCGAAGAGATCCGCGTCAGCACCCTTCTGGGCCAGCATCCCCGCATCGTCAAAGTCTTGGATCACGGCCAAGAGGGGGAGCAGGCCTACTTGGTGATGGAGTACCTCAAGGGGCAGGATCTGGGCAAGCTGATTCGAGAAAAAGGGGCTCTGACGCTCCGGCAAGCCCTTCGGCTGGCCCTGCAGGCCTGTGAGGGGCTGCACTTTGCTCATACATTTCAAGCCAAGGTCGAGGGCCGTGAGATTCGGGGCGTCATTCACCGCGACATCAAGCCCAGCAACCTGTTTGTTGAGCGGGTTTTTCGAGATGGCCAGCTCACGTCGCAACTGAAAATCCTCGACTTCGGCGTAGCCAAAACCTTGGCTGATCACACCCTTAGCCTGGGCACCCAAAAAGGGGGTGGATTTATCGGCACCGCTCGTTACGCCTCTCCCGAACAGATACGGGGCAAGTCTCTGGATCCCCGCTCAGACATTTACTCCCTGGGGGTGGTGCTCTACGAGATGCTGACGGGATCCATGCCCTTTCAATTGGAAACCGACTCTCTGCACAGTTGGATCCACGCCCATTGCTACGAAAGCCCCCTTGAGATCAACCCGGAGACAACCCCGCAGCCGATCCCGCCCGCCTTGGCAGCAGTGGTGATGGATTGCCTCAAGAAAAACCCCGACGAGCGGCCGCAGACGATGCAGGAGCTAGGGGAGCGGCTGCTGCAAGCCTATGAGCTGACGGTAGCCACTCAACTCTCCAGCAGCCAGGCCAGTACCGTGATTCTTCCCACCGGCGGTGCCAAGGCTCAAAACGAGGCTCCATCCTCTTCCGATCCCAGGCTGCCGCTCGCAACCACCAGCAATACAGGATCGACTGCTGGAGCCTTTGAAGATATCCGCGATGAGGATCTGGATCTCATTGAAGATGAGCCGGTCTCTCCCCCAGGTGCAGGGATCCCCTACTACGTCGCCGGGCAGGAACCTCTCCCCTCAACTACCTCGGCAGAAGCTGCACCGGATCCCTCCTCTCAAGCTGCAGGCGAAACTCCCAAAACCCCCTCTACAGTCATCCCAGCCAGCAACACCCGCCCGGCTACTCCCCCTCAGGATCCCCCCGTCCCACCACGAACGGATACTCCCCGCACCCGCCCTCTGCCGCAAGCTGCCCCCCCAACGGTTCTCCAGCCTTCTGGCAGCAGCCTGAAGTGGGTCTTGGCTGGGGGAGGCGCTGTGGCTTTGTTGGCCGCCTTTTGGCTCTGGCCGCGCCCAGCAACCCGCGATACCCAGGAAGAGCCGGAGCCGATCCCTACCGCCGCAGTCACCCCAACACCTACCCTCGAGCCCGCCCCCACTCCGGTGGCGACACTTACTCCAACTCCGGCACCAACACCCACTCCCACTCCGGTGGC
>NZ_JANSJI010000188.1:0-3345 GCF_047462475.1 Synechococcus sp. H55.11 | reverse complement strand
ACGCCTACTCGAACTCCAGTACTGCCACCCACTCCCACTCCGGTGCCAACACCAACGCTTACCCCTATCCCTCGATTGACGCCGCTTGTTCCTCGTGCTCCTACCCCTACCCCAACTCCACCCCCGCCGCCCACCTCGACACCGGCCCCAGCAACACCAACGCCTGCGGCAGAGCTTGCCTTGAGCGGCCAGTGGCTCTACGAGGGAGGATCCTTTGTCTGGCAGGGATCCCTGTGTAAGGTTAATGTTGCAACCGGTATCCAGGAAACCGTCTCCATTCGTCAAGACGGCAACCAGATCAGCGTTTCCTCTCCCGGTTTTGCGGAGCGCAGTGGCCAGCTCATCCGCAACCAACTTTCTGTCAGCGGCAAGATAGGGGGCAGCGGTACCCCAACCATCACGTGGAGTGGCACTGTCAGCGCCGACGGGCGCTCCATTCGTGGCACGGCCACCTGTGGCAGCGCCAGCTTTGCCATCAGGCTCACTCGCCAGAGTTAAATACCCACGCCGCCACCTCGGTCACCGCCACCGCCGTTCTCCGGATCCTCCGGCTTCTGTTGCAAGGGAGGGAGAGGAGGAGGGGTGGCAAACGTTTCGCTCACCACCTGGAGGGTATATGGCCCTCGCCCAGGACTACCTGGCCCAGCGGTTGGGGAAGCATTTTGCGCCCAGTAACTTTGCACCTGGATCAAGTAGCAGCGGTCTTGCCGCACCGGGATCGTGAGCTGGGAGGTGGTAAAGTTGCCAGGAGCAGCATCATCGTTAACAAAAAGGACATTCCGATCCAAATTTCTACCGGTATCAAAGGCACCGATGACCAACAGCGGATCGAAAACCGGGCTGGTCAGCCGGATGGTAACTCCGGTAACGTTGGCTGCAGAAGGAAAGTAGAGAAATCCATCTGAGTAAAAGGTGAAGGTGCCAGGAGGCGGTGGAACTTCCCGGGCATTTTGAACCTCGCCAGCGCTATCGAAGTAGAACTCCAAAAGGCTATTCGGCCCCAAGGTTCCGCTGCGGCTATCTCCTTGGCGGCGCAGGCCAATTGATGCGAAAAACTCTGGGCTAAAGGCTTGCTCGCAAACATTGACCAGAGGCGGCACCGTCCCCCCACCCCCCCCACAGCCTGCCAGGAGGACAGTCGAGGCCAGAAGGCCCCAGAAAAACCGCACCTGGGATCCAGAAACCTTCAACGCTGACAATGACATAGACACTCCCCCGGCCACCGGATCGCTAACGTTCCTCTGGATCCAGATTAGGATGATTTGAGCAATTCGCACAAAATGAAGATCACTGACAGCCTTGCCCTACGTTCAGCACGGATGGCCTATCTCACTGCCCAGCTCGAGAAGGGCACGGCGGAACCATCGAGCCAGTCTTGTACCCATTTGCGGGAAGGGATCCGGAGCAAAGCCCTCTACTTGGGGTGAGCTAACCATAACCACTGCTGGCGTAGCGCTTCCTGGTGAGCAAGAAATGGGCCAGAGCTGCCACGCAGTCTCGATCCTCAAAAAGCAGGTCGCGCCGCTGTTGGATCTGCTGGGAGATTTGCTGCCGAAATTGGGGATCCGTTCCCAGTTGGACGGCCAACTCTTCGTAGCGCTGGAGGTCTTGGGCAATTAAGAGATCAAGGCCCATCCTTTTGAGAATGGCATAGGTGTGGCGGCCCCGCAGGAACCGGCCAGGGCAGGTCACTACAGGCAAGCCGGCAGCAACGGCTTCCAAGGTGGTGATCCCGCCCGACCAGCCGTAGGAATCCAGCATAATATCGGCGCAGCGGTTGAGATCCAAGTAGTCTTGATGATCCAGTTGGGGCAAGATCAAGCAGTGGTCTTCCGCAGAAAGGCCATAGGCGGAGAAAGTTCGGGAAAGACGCTGCCAAAAGTGTTGGGCAATGGCAGCATTGGGCAACGCCAAGAAGACAAATTGAGCGTTGGGCACTCGCTGGGCAATGGCGGCAAAAAGATAGTCATATTGGGGCAGATACTTGCCCAGGTATTGACAGGTAAGATAAACTACTGCGTCTTGGCGCAGGCCAAAATCCCCACGATGACGCTTTTGCTGAGGTAAAACGGGCTTTTCAAAACAAGCACCCAGGCGGGGCAGCCGAATTAGGGTTTCGCTGTAGTGAGCCTGCCCATCTTCGGGCTCCATCAGGTCGCTGGAGAGGAAGTAGTCGATGGTTGAAAGTCCAGAAGTTACAGGATGAGCCCAGGTGGAGCATTGCACTGGGGCTAGCCGCAGAGATGCCAGTTGCAAAATCAGGGGAGAAAGGCCAATTTCCAGATACACCAAAACATCGAGCTGATCCTGCAGAATTTGACGGGCGGCGTCTTCAAAGCCAGTGGGAATGTGGCGAAATACATCCGCATACTGGCGATATTGCTCTGTCATGAAGTCGGTTCTGGGATCCAAATGGTAGGCAAACACCAGAAAAGGCCACTGGGAGCTCGCCTTTAAGTACTTCACCCACCCTAAAGAAAGACGGCTGTAGGAGCAGGCGCGCATCGAGGCCGAGACAAAGCCAACGCGAATGGGATCCCCTGGTTGCCGGGGAAGAGAGTGCCAATTGGGGTAGCAAGATTTCACGATGCGCTGCACAAACTGAGCGTATTTTTTCTGCAGCTCCAGGTCGTCGCAGCCCTGGTACTGCAGATAGTGGGGCGTTCCCCAGCTTGACCCTAAAAAGGCAAGCCGCCGCTGCTCTTGGGTGTCCAAGGGCGTCTCCTCAATGAGGCGATCCAGGTGTTCTACAAAGCGAGAGCGAAATCTATGCAGCTCTTCCTCATCCTGATAGAGGGCGGGCAAATAGAGATGGTAAAGCCAGCGAGCTACCACCAAATTGGGATCCAAAGTCCACGCCTTTTCCAGGTGAGCCAGAGCCGCGCTGTGTTCCCCTTGCTCACGATGGGCCATTCCCAGATAAAAATGCACCTCAGCCCAAGGGATCCCTGCTGCCGGATCTGGATTTTCTAACAAGGAGCTAAGCAAAGGGATCGCTTCTTGATGGCGGCGTAGGTTAACAAGAATCTTGCCGGCTTGCAAAGCAGAAAGGTAAGCCTTGGGATTGAGGCTCAGGCTCTGCCAATAGCAAGATAGCGCCTTTTCCAGTTGCCCCAAAGATTCATAGACAACACCCAGGTTGTGATGATAGAGGGCTACGCAGGGATCGAGCGCAATGGCCTCGGCAATCAAAGCAGCCGCCCATTCCCCCTCTCCCTTGGCCTGGGCCACCGTCCCCAGCAGGTGCAGGGCATCAGCTTGATCCGGAAACTCCGCCAGAATTTCCGAGTAAATGGCTTCCGCTGTTCGCAAGTCGCCAGACTGCTGGGCCTGGATCCCGGCCAG
>NZ_JANSJI010000187.1:59838-61375 GCF_047462475.1 Synechococcus sp. H55.11 | reverse complement strand
GCGGAAAAGCCCGTTCGCGTTAGCGGGACGTAGTCCTTGAGCGACTTGAGTCGCTCGCCAATGCTATGATTACCAATCCCAAGCAAGCACCCACCCCGGTGAAAGACCCGGACAGTGCTGTAAGTCAGCAAGTAAGCGGAACCTTGAGACTTGGTTCCAAGGAACCGTCTAGGGGCGTCTTGACAGCGCCTTTGCGAGTCCGTCTATGGACTGCGTAAGAATCCCCCGACTAAAGTCGGGGGAGTGTCAATCCTATCCCCCATCCCGACAAGCTCTGCTGTGGCGGGAGTACGCCGGAGTTGGTGATGGCAAGGATCCCTGAGGCAAAATTGCAAACTCACCGAGGCTGTCCTTGAGATGGCTGGGCAGGATCCGAAGGGTCGGCAAGCTGCAGCTCCAAAGTTACCAAAAGCTCCGTCCCGCCAGCGCGAGCCGCCGAGGAGGTTGGCGGGGCAGGATGCAAATGAACGAGCAGGTGGCGCAGCTTGGGCGGGAGATCCTGCAACTGATCCAACAACAAGTTTAGAGATATGGCCGATTCTCTGGAAAACAGGGATCCCGCCGGGGCTACGGGTGGCAAAGGAGAACGGGCAAGGGCATCCGCAACCAAAGACCGGATCAGCTCCTGCTGTTCCCGCCACAGGGATTGGCTGATTTCTAGGGGAAAGGTGAGGTGAGGAGCGCCGCGGCGCTGCCAGAGGCGGAGGATCTGTTCCACAGAGGCGGCCTTGTAGCGCCCCTGGTAGAGGGCTTCCAGCAGAGCTGCCGGGATCCAAGAGGCCGGGAACCGCTGGCTCCAGCGCTCCACCCACACCTGGCCGGGCTGCCCCTCCAGCTCAAACCCGTAGCGCTCCAAAAAGGTGGCGGGATCCATCAGGCAGGGCCCAAGGAAACTCAACCCAAGGCTAACCCAGATCCGGCAAGATAAAGGGGAGATAAAGCTTTCCTTCCCGGATCCCGCAAGACGGCTCTCGTCCTAGAATACCGCTATTGGCCTTCCATGCAGGCTCTGTGAAGAGGCTATGAAGCTGCGGTACGGCGAAGACTCAGTGGTCAACGGGCCCCAGCTCCAGCGCTGCCTCCAGAGCACGATCGCTGTCGGGAAATTGCGCCAGCAGCCGCCCTAGAAAGGTGGCATCTCCCGTCAGGCCGTACAGACTCATGAGCACATCCCCGGCATAGCGGCTCTGCGGGAAGCGGGCCAGCAGCTCATTGCCGGCGTAGATCGCCTGGCGGGCATAGCCGTCCCGCAAGGCTTTGGCTTCCAGAAAGTAGCGATCTCCAGGGTCGCTGGGATCCACGTAGTCGGGCAGCGGCGTGTCGAACAAGCTGGCATCTTCGGTCACCCCTGGGGGAAAGCCCGGCAGCGGATAGATGGCTGCCGTCTCGTCGGGAGGGTAGGCGGTGTACTGGCGGTAGAGGATCACCACCTGCCAGTAAAGACTTTTCTCTTGCAAGTGGGCAGGGGCGCTGGGATCCGCCAGCACAGAGCCGAGCAACTCTGCTGCCACAGCATGGTGATTGGCCCGCTGATAGT
>NZ_JANSJI010000187.1:0-59738 GCF_047462475.1 Synechococcus sp. H55.11 | reverse complement strand
TCGTTGGGCCTGGATTTCCGGATCCAAAGGGGTGCGGCTGCCGGGTTCTGGATCCCAGTCGTAAAGCCAGTAGCTGCCATCCAGCAAGGGGTAGCGCTCCAACACCGCATCCAAAGCCAGATTTTCCGTCAACCGGAGGGCTTGGTCGTAGCGGTGCTCGCGGGCGTAGCGCACCGCCAGCGCATAGCGGACGGCGGCAGCCAGAGGATGATCCCCGTGGCGGTCGAGAAAAGCCTGCAACTCGCCGGGGGTTGCGCCGCTGTCTAGGAGCAAAAGCAGGCGGCGGCGCAAGACGTAGCGCATGTCCCCATCGCCAAAGGGCTCCGCCAGCCAGTTGGCCAAAAGGAGCAGCGCCTCCTCCCGCTTGCTTTGCCACTCCAAGGTGCGCGTCAACCAAAAGAGGGCATCGTCGGCGCCGGGGTGATCCGGGTAGGCGGTCAGCCAAGCCCGCCAAAGGGCCTCTTCTTCTGCCGGGGGGAAAGGCCGCGGGATCGGCTCGCCGGTCTCGGGATTGTGGGGGGAATAGCCAAAATAGCTGCCCCCGCGAATGCGGGCATATTCCCGGCAAGCTTGGGTAAAGCGGGAGTTGGGAAAAGCCTCCGCCAGCTGCAGCAAAACCAAACCATTGCTGATGCCGTGCAGAGCGGCCAAATCCTCGTTGAGAGACCTCTGCAGCAGCGGCTCCCCGACGGGATCCCCCTTGATGTAGAGCAGGGCCGCCGCCAAAAACCGCTGTGGGTCGGCATCATCGGCCACCACACTGCGCAACAACACCTGAGCACCAGGGTTGAGGGTTTCCGGCTCCGCTATCTGCAGCAGAAAAAACTCTCGAGATGAGGGTGGCAAACCTTCATACAGAGGGCGCACCGCCTGCACTGTTGGCTGTTCTAGGAGCAGCACCTGGTCGGCGCGCCCATAAAAATCGATGTAAGAGGTGGTACTCCCCTCAACCCGCTGCCGCACCGCCTGCACCTGGGATAGCGCCCAGGATGGGATCCCTTCCTCCTCATAGGGCAAGACGCTCAAGAGTTTCTTGGCCCGCTGTGGAGGGCTGCTTTCCAAGGCGGGGATCAGCACCCCGTAGACCTGCTCTCGAAAGGGAAATCCTTCTTGGGTGAGCAAGCTGTTGAGCCAGTTGAGATTGAAACTCCACTCCGGGCTATCGGCTTGGATCCCGGCCAAGGCCAGCTCGGTGAGGCGCTGCACCGACTCTGGCCGATCCAGCCCAAACAGCTCGTACTGGGGCGGGATCTCCTGACCGCTGGAGTAGTCGTAGCCCCCGAACAACGCCGCTGGGGCGAAAAACTCAGCCGGATTTTGCCGCAGCCGATCCTCCAACCACCAGCGGCTGTAAGGCAGGCCATGGCTTTGTAAAGTGTAAAAGGCGTAGCTGCGGCGGCTTGGGTCGGCGGATCCCCCCCAGCGGGCTAGCACAGGATAGATCAGAGGAAACCAGCGGTCGCTTGGGCCGGGATCGAACGCTGCCACATCTTCATAGCCGGAGAAAGCGGCGTACCGATAGAGGATCAGATCCCGGTGCATCTGCAGCCGTAGCCGCTGCAGTAGGACGTAGCCCCCCGCTCCCAGCCCCGCCAGGAGGCCGGCGGCGAGGGCCAGCGTTGCCACAGGACGAAGGGGAAAGCGGCGGGACGAGGGCGCAGCAGGCGGGGTATCCGGATTCATAAAACCCAATCCAAGTCCAGGCGGGCGTCCCCACTCTACTCGATTCTTTCCGAGCGCGGATAGAGGGCCTACAGCCATTTCGGGCCGGCCGCTTTCGATCACGGCTGCCGACGTAAACACCACACGGCTCCGGGCACGTCGGTTTCTCCCTCTCGCCGCAGGGTAAAGTTCTGATGATAGACGGGATCCAGCCCTGCCCGTTCTGCCTGCCGCAGCACGTAGGCGGCGGAGTGGGCAGAGCGCCCCGTGGTGGATCCCAGCTCGTAGCCGGGGACGGATCCCTGCTCGACGGTGAAGGCCAAAAGCCCGCCGGGATTGAGCACCCGCCCACAGGCCGGCAAGACCTGGCCCAAATCCCCCAGATAGATGAACACATCTGCCGCCAGGAGCAAGTCGTAGCGCTCTGAATCAAGCCGTGGCCATGGCCTTCGCGGCCTTTAAAATGAGGTAATCTAACATGCCGGTGTTCTCTTCGCCGCGGTAGTTACAAGTGGAGCGCACCAGCCACAGCCCCTTCCGAGTTCGGCAACAGAGGTTGAGCAGCGTGCGAGCCAGAATTTGTTGACGCGCCTGTAGGTCTTGGGCCGCGTCGAAAACCTCCCCATCCCACTCCGGTGTCAGCACACGGCTGTTGTAAAGCACACGCCAGAGAGAACGGGACCAAAGCGGATTGGTGATGTCGAACCAAAACTGGTAATCTGCCTCTAAACCTCGATTGATATAGGCCACCGGCGTCGCCACCACCAGGTAGCGGGAATAGTCGGGCTCAAAGCGTCCGCTGCTGGGGGTTTGTCCCGAGCGGATCATGGCCAAAAAGGCGGCATCCCCTTCGGTAGGGAAGGCCCGGCGAAACCGTTGCGCCGCCTCTATCAGCACGCGCAGCAGCTCCTGATCCTGAGGGGAGGAAATCACCGGGGCCAAGTGATCGGCAAAAAACCGCTGAAAGAAGACGGCCAATGAAGGCCCAGGAGGATAGCCGCGTAGCCAATCGAACAATCGCTGGTAGCGCTCCAGGTTGGCAAACCCCACCCGCTCCGGCTGCCGTACCGCGGTTCGGGAACGCAGAGAACGACCCACCGGATCCCAGGTATCTTGGGCCAACAGGGCTGCCCGGATGGGATCCAGATCCAACACCCAGCTCAACAGCAGCCGCCAGGCCGGCAGGGTGGGAAAAGCGCCCCACTCGGGATGGGCCAATTCCGCTGCCGTTAGCACTGCGCGCACCAACGGGTAGCGGATCAACGCCGGGAAAGGGGCGATCGGCAAGACCTCCGGCAATTGCTCCTGCAGCCTCAGGCTCACCCCCACATCCATACGCGGCAGCAAAACAGCAATGCGAGAGGCCGGGATCCCGGCCCGCAAAAGCTGCCGGATCTCAGCAACCATCCCTTCCACCGCTGTAAACAGAGTCTCTCCCTCCAGCACCTGCACCTTCGGCGGCTCTCCCCCCTTCGGTTCGGGCAGCGAATGCGAAAACTGGGGATCCAGCACCCGCACAATCTGCACCCCCAGCCGAATCATGCCGGCCGAGCCGCGATAGCTCCTCTCCAGAAGCTGAACCCCGGTGTTTTCCATCAAAAAGTCAGCTACTGCCTCCGGGATCCCGGTCAACGAGACTCCGCCGCCGAGGGTGTAGCTAAAAAACTGGCTTTGCAGATGGGCTTGCCCTTGCCGGTAAAACTCCAGCGCCACCCCGCAACTGTCTTCCGCCTGATCCACGATCAGGTGATCCCACTCCTGCCAAAACTCCGCCAGCGGCAAGATGTACTCACCAAACAGCCGGATCTGCAAGCCAAAATCCAGGGATCCCAGCCGCAACCCCACCTCCCACAGCCGCTCCACACAACAGCCCATCGCCTGCAAAGCCTCTGCCCGCCCCGGATCCCCCTCCGCCGGCCAGGCCGCTGCCAGCCGGGATCCCACCGCTTCCGCCGCCAAACCCGAAGCCCCCGCAATATAGGCAGCACTGCTGATCTGATCCCAGATCTGGAACTCCTTGAGCCCAACGCCGGCAAAGACTTGCCCATGCCGCGGGCACAAAGCGCAGGCCCGTTGGCAGAGAAATTGAGTCAGATCCTTGGCCAAGGGGATCGGCTCAAACTGAGGGGGCAACTGCGGGAGGCGGGCACACACCTGCGGCCAATGATCGGCCAGAGAGCGCCCCACCCGCTGCAAGAACGTCTCGATCCGCCACGGCCCCACCAAACCCAAGCTGGACTGCTGCAAGCGCCGCAACACCTCATCCGCCTGCCGTTGACTCCGCACCAAAAACAAGATCCGCGCCGGATCGGATCCCGCCTGCAACAAACTCCAATAGCGCTCCACACAAGCCTGGGTCAGCCCACTGCCTGCCCAGCCCAGCACACTTTGGAAGGGATCCCGCCAATGGTTCCTCATTGCTTCCACCGTCATTGGCCTCCCCAACCATTTTCTCGGCAAAAGACTGGACAAATAGGCCTTCGCTTCATTATGATTGGTTTTCGTTGCCAACTAAGCCCACGCGCTTCGGCAACCCAACGTACTGCTATTCCAGATACTGCCTCTTTGCAGGCAAGTCTGAGCAGTTCTAAGCAAAAGCAGTTTGGCGTGTAACTTCAGGCCGAGCTGAGCAGCAGGCCCAGTGCTGTCCAGATTGGCAGGGATCCTAGCCTCTCCCTGCACTGTTTTTTTGCCTGAGCCAGCAGACTTAGCCAGAGTCTGATTTTCTTGCCGTCACGCTGCTGCTCTACGCATCTGGCTGACCCAGCCAAAGGGCTCCGTCTCGACGGCTAGCTGATTGTCGGAGTGAGCCGGTTCTGAGTTGATGAAAACGAGTCGTGCAGGCTCGAGGGGAGGTTCTTGTGGCACTTGGCATCCTTGGCAGAAAAGTCGGCATGACCCAGATCTTCTCTCCAGAAGGGCTGGCCATTCCGGTCACCGTTGTACAGGCCGGGCCTTGCACGGTGACCCAGATCAAAACCCAAGCCACAGATGGCTACAACGCCGTTCAGTTGGGCTACTTGCCCACTGCCGAAAAGCATCTCACGCGGGCGCAGCGGGGCCACCTCAGCAAAGCGGGGGTGGCAGAGCTACTGCGCCACCTGCGGGAGTTTCGGGTTGACCAGCCAGAAGCCTACCAGTTGGGGCAAAAAATTACCGTTGAGATTTTCTCCCCCGGCCAATTGGTGGATGTGGCGGGCACCTCCATCGGGCGAGGGTTTGCCGGCTATCAGAAGCGGCACCACTTCGGCCGTGGCCCCATGTCCCACGGCTCCAAAAACCACCGCCGGCCAGGCTCCATCGGCGCCGGCACAACTCCAGGCCGCGTCTTTCCGGGGATGCGCATGGCAGGGCGGCTGGGAGGTGGCCGAGCCACCACCCGTAAATTGCAATTGGTGCAGGTGGATCCGGAGCGGGATCTGCTGGTGATCAAGGGTTGCGTGCCCGGCGTGGAAGGGGGGCTGCTGGAGATCACCCCTGCTAAGCAGGTGGGCAACAGACGTTAGGCAAAACCAAGGCTGACCGGCATCCGCGAAGACGAGGAAACCATGGCAAGTTGTGTGGTGAAAAATTGGCAAGGGGAAACGGTGGGCAGCGCCGAGCTAAGTCTTAAAGTGGCTCGTCCCGCAACAGCTCCCCACATCCTCTATCTGGCTCTGCGCCGGCAGATGACCAACGCTCGCCAGGGCAACGCCCACACCAAGACCCGAGCCGAAGTGCGGGGTGGCGGTCGCAAGCCTTGGAAGCAGAAAGGTACCGGTCGGGCTCGCGCCGGCTCCATTCGCTCCCCCCTGTGGCGCAAAGGTGGGGTGATCTTCGGCCCCCGCAAGCGGGAGTACAACCTGGCCATGAACCGCAAAGAGCGGCAACTGGCCCTGCGCACCGCTCTGCAAAGCCGGGTGGAAGACCTGATCGTGGTGGAAGATTTCCAGGAGCAGCTCAACCCACCCAAGACCCGCGCCGTGGCCCAAGCTCTGCTGCGCTGGGGAGTGATGGAGGATCAATCAGCTTTGCTCATTGTTGCCGAACGCTCGCAAGCTGTAGAGCGGGCCGTGCGCAACATTGCCCGCGTCAAGCTGATCGGCCTGGATCAGATCAACGTTTTTGATCTGCTCAACGTCGATTGGGTGCTGATCACCACCTCTGCCCTGGAACAGCTCAAGGCCCGCTGGGGATCCGGCGCAGCAACAGAAGCTGTAACCCAAGCCGAAGCCGCCGAAGGTCAAGCTCAGCCAGAAGATCCAAAAGCGCAAGCAGATCAGGCGGATCAAGAAGTTGCTCCAGCAACTCTCCAAGAGCCAACAGATCAGGCTGTAGTCGAGGAAGAGTTGCAGGAGCAGGACAGTGCCCAGCCACCAGCCGTAGAAGAGGCCGAAACAGCCGCAGCAGAGGAGGAAGACGATGACTGAGAGCAAGCGGATCCTGGCCGATATCTTGTTGCGACCCGTCATCACCGAAAAGGCAACCGCCCTGATGGAACAGCGCAAATACGTCTTTGAAGTGATGCCCACCGCCACCAAGCCCCTCATCCGAGCCGCCGTCGAGGAGATGTTCGGAGTGCGGGTCACCTCGGTCAACACCCTAAAGCTGCCCCGCAAGCAACGGCGGGTGGGTCGCTTTGTTGGCTATCGCACCCGTCCCAAGCGAGCCATCGTCACCTTGGCCGAGGGAGATTCCATCACCCTCTTCCCGGATACCTAGACCCTTTGATCCCTTGTTACTAAGCCGCTACCCCTAGTCCTCCACCCCCACCCGAGCCATGGGCATTCGTACTCTCCGACCGTACACCCCCAGCACCCGTCACATGACGGTCTCTGACTTCGAGGAGCTGTCCCGTGACGAGAACGGCAAGCGGCCCAGACCGGAAAAGTCTCTGCTGCAATTTCTTCACCGCAAGAAAGGGCGCAACAACCGCGGCGTCATCACCTGCCGCCACCGGGGCGGCGGCCACAAGCGGCTTTATCGCATCATCGACTTCCGCCGCGACAAACGCGGGATCCCGGCCACCGTCAAAACCGTGGAGTACGATCCCAACCGCAGTGCCCACATCTGCCTGGTGGAATACGAAGACGGTGAGAAGCGCTACATCCTCGCTCCCCGTAACCTACAGGTGGGATCCACCATCATGGCCGGGCCTGAGGCCCCCTTTGAGATCGGCAATGCCATGCCTTTAGAGCGGATCCCGTTGGGAACGGTGGTTCACAATGTGGAGCTGTATCCCGGTCGCGGCGGGCAGATCGTTCGCGCTGCCGGGGCTGGAGCTCAAGTGGTGGCCAGAGAGGGCAAATATGTCTCCCTTAAGCTGCCCTCTGGCGAAGTCCGCATGATCCGCGGCGAGTGCTACGCCACCATCGGCCAACTGGGCAACGTCGACCACAACAACCTCAGCCTGGGCAAGGCCGGTCGCAGCCGTTGGTTGGGGCGCCGTCCCCACGTGCGTGGCTCGGTGATGAACCCCGTCGATCACCCCCACGGCGGCGGGGAAGGAAAAGCACCCATCGGTCGCAGTACCCCTGTCACCCCTTGGGGCAAGCCCACCCTGGGCTACAAAACTCGTAAGCGCAACAAGCCCAGCAACAAGTTCATCGTGCGCGGTCGCCGTCGTGGAGGTCGTCGCGACAGAGGTGGGAGAGCCGCTCAATAGCAATCTGCTGGCCATCCGTATCCTCAAGCGTTTTCGAGGCTGAATTGCTTGTCAAACTGTCGAGGTTCTTATGGGACGTTCGCTAAAAAAAGGCCCCTTTGTGGATGCCAAGCTTCTTCTCAAGGTGGAGAAGATGAATGAGCGCAACGAGAAGCACATGATCAAAACCTGGTCGCGGGCCAGCACCATCCTGCCGGTGATGATCGGCCACACCATTGCCGTGCACAACGGCAAGCAACACGTGCCCATCTACATCACCGATCAGATGGTGGGCCACAAGCTGGGCGAGTTTGTTCCCACCCGTACCTTCCGCGGCCATGCGGGTAGCGACAAAAAAGCATCTCGCCGTTAACTGAGCGGCTGATAAGGAGAGCGATCTAGTAGGAGAGCGTTATGGCTGATTCATCGTCGGATATTAAAGCGGTAGCCCGCTACATCCGAATGTCCCCCTTCAAAGTGCGGCGGGTGCTGAACCAGATCCGAGGGCGCACCTATGCCGACGCCCTGATCCTGTTGGAGTTCATGCCCTACGCTGCTTGTGAGCCGGTGCGCAAGGTGCTGCGCTCGGCGGTGGCCAATGCGGAACACAACAGCGGCCTGGATCCGCGGGATCTGGTGATCAGCCAAGCCTACGCCGATCAGGGGCCTGTGCTGAAGCGGTTTCGCCCCCGCGCTCAAGGTCGGGCCTACCCCATTCGCAAGCGCACCTGTCACATCACCATCGCCGTCCGGCCTATAGAAGAAGCTGGAGCAGCAACAACTTCCTAACCTTCCCTATTCCCAGACCTCTACCCCTCAACCGACAACACCATGGGACAGAAGATCCACCCCACCGGTTTCCGCCTCGGCGTGATCAAAGAACATCGCAGCCGCTGGTTTGCCGATCCGGCCCGCTACCCGGCCTTGTTGCAGGAGGACGATCAGATCCGCGCCTACCTGACCAAGCAGTTGAGCAGTGCCGGCCTGGCCGACATCCAGATTGAGCGTAAGGCGGATCAAATTGACCTCGAGATCCGCGCTGCTCGCCCTGGGGTGGTGGTGGGTCGGGGAGGATCCGGCTTAGAGACTTTGCGCCAAGGCCTACAAAAAGAGCTGAGCTCACGAGGTGGCGGCGAACGAACCATCCGCATCAACGTTGTGGAAGTTACCCGTGCCGATGCCGAAGCAGCTTTGCTGGCGGAAAGTATTGCCCAACAGCTGGAACGGCGGATTGCTTTTCGCCGCATCGTGCGCCAGGTCATCCAGCGGGCGCAGCGGGCCGGTGTACAAGGGATCAAAATCCAAATTGCCGGTCGCCTCAACGGGGCCGAGATCGCCCGCACCGAATGGACGCGGGAGGGGCGGATCCCTTTGCACACCCTGCGGGCCGACATCGACTACGCCGAGCACCTCGCCCGCACCACCTTCGGCATCATCGGGGTCAAAGTTTGGGTCTTTAAAGGAGAAGTTCTGCCCGGGCAGGAACGTCCCGAACAAAAGGTTCCCCTGCAACAGCCCAAACGCCGGCAGCAGCGGCGGCGGCCCACCTTTGAAGATCGCTCGGCAACAGCAGAGACTTGAGCGTCGGCTAGGGATCCCATCGGTTCGCCAATGATTGAGGAACGGCTATGTTAAGCCCCAAACGCACCAAATACCGTAAGCAACAGCGCGGGCGCATGAAAGGCAAAGCGACCCGCGGCAACCGCATCAACTTTGGGGAATACGGCCTTGTGGCCCTAGAACCCGCCTGGATTACGGCTCGGCAGATCGAAGCCAGCCGTCGGGCCATGACGCGCTACGTCCGGCGAGGCGGCCAAATCTGGATCCGCATCTTTCCCGACAAGCCTGTTACCCAACGGCCTGCCGAAACCCGCATGGGATCCGGCAAAGGCAACCCCGAGTATTGGGTTTGCGTCGTCAAGCCAGGCCGCATCCTCTTTGAGATGGGAGGAGTGCCTGAAGCCACGGCTCGAGAGGCCATGCGCCTGGCCGCCCAAAAGCTGCCGATCAAAGTCAAGTTTGTAACCAAAGCCGACTTTGAGAAGCCGGAACCTGCCCAGGAAGCAGTTCCGGAAACCCCAGAACCGGTAGCTAGCCCTACCTGAGGGAGGAGAGTCAACCATGCCCATGCCCAAAATTGCCGATGCCCGTGCCCTATCGGACGAGGAACTGAGCCAGGAGATCTACGCCGTCAAAAAAGAGCTGTTCGAGCTGCGTTTGCAGCAGGCCACGCGGCAGTTGAACCAGCCCCACCTCATTCGCCTGCGCAAACACAAGCTGGCTCAACTGCTGACCGTTGAATCCGAGCGCAAACGCGGCAAGTTCTTGCCCTCAACTCAGACCCAGAAGGAGGAGTAATGCCTGCTCGCGAAAAGATCGGCGTTGTTGTCAGCAACAAGATGCAAAAGACGGTGGTTGTTGCCGTGGAAAACCGGGTTGCCCACCCCAAATACGGCAAAATCGTCGTCAAAACCAAAAAGTTTAAAGCCCACGACGAGGAGAACCGCTGCCAAGAAGGGGATCTGGTGCGCATCACCGAAACCCGTCCCCTCAGCCGCACCAAGCGTTGGCAAGTGGCCGAAATCTTACGGGAGGTGAAGAAACTATGATTCAGCAGCAAACCATGCTGACGGTTGCCGATAACACCGGCGCCCGCAAGATGATGTGTATTCGCGTGTTGGGCAGCAGTGGCCGCCGCTACGCCAGCTTGGGCGATGTGATTATCGGCGTCGTCAAAGATGCCCTGCCCAACATGCCCGTCAAAAAATCTGACGTCGTCAAGGCCGTGGTCATCCGCACCGTCGATACCGTACGTCGCCCTGACGGCATGTGCATCCGCTTCGACGACAACGCCGCCGTGATCATCAACAACGACGGTAACCCCCGTGGGACTCGTGTTTTCGGCCCTGTGGCTCGCGAGCTGCGGGAGAAAAACTTCACCAAGATCATCTCCCTTGCTCCGGAGGTACTCTAGATGGCCCGCCCCCTCAAGCCCAGCCAAATTCGGCGCTTAATCCGGCAACCCGGCATTCGCAAGCACCGCAACAGCCTGCGCTACAAAATGCGCATCAAGCAGGGGGATACCGTGCAGGTGATCTCCGGCGATGACAAAGGCAAAATCGGCGAGGTGCTGCGGGTTTTTCCCGAGCGCAACATGGTTGTGGTGGAAGGAGTCAACATCGTCACCTACCACCGCAAGCCGCAGCGAGAAGGGGAAAGTGGCCGAATTGAGACCAAAGAAGCCCCGATCCACGCCTGCAAGGTGATGCTCTATTCCAAGAAGCAGGAGGTGGCCAGCCGCATCCGCTATCAAATCACCGCCGATGGCCGCAAAGTCCGTGTCCTCAAGAAAACAGGCGAGATCCTCGACTAAGTGTCCCTTGAAGTTGACTAGGGCTCTGACCCAGCCCAGAGCCAAAAGGAGAAGCCACCATGCCGCAACGCCTGCAAATCCACTACAACACTGTCATCGTCCCCAAGCTACAAAAAGAGTTGGGCTACACCAACATCCATCAGGTGCCCCGCCTGGAGAAGATCGTCATCAACCGCGGCTTAGGGGAAGCCTCCCAAAATGCCAAAGCTCTGGAGTCCTCCATTGCCGAGATCAGCGCCATCACCGGCCAGCGTCCGGTGATCACCCGCGCCAGAAAGGCCATCGCCAGCTTCAAAATCCGCAAGGGCATGCCGGTTGGCCTGATGGTAACCCTAAGGCGGGAGCGCATGTATGCATTTTTGGATCGCTTGATCAATGTTGCCCTGCCCCGTATCCGCGACTTCCGCGGCATCAGCCCCAAAGCCTTCGACGGACGCGGCAACTACACCCTTGGCATTCGTGAACAACTGATCTTTCCGGAAATTAACTACGACTCTGTAGATCAGCTGCGAGGTATGGATATCTCCATCGTGACCACTGCTAAAACCGATGAAGAAGGCCGTGCCCTGCTCAAGGCGTTTGGCATGCCCTTTGCTTCTTAGGTTTGCCTATCCTGAGTTTTCTTGATCGATCTTCCGAGGAGCACTGACCCACCGATGGCCCACACCAACGACACGATCGCCGACATGCTCACCCGCATTCGCAATGCCACCCTGGCTCGGCACGAGTCGGTGGCAGTTCCGGCCACGCGCATGACCCGCAGCATCGCTCGCGTTCTTCATGAAGAAGGGTTCGTCAGCGAATGGAAAGAGGAAGGAGAAGGGATCCAAGCCCGCGTGGTGTTGCGGTTGAAGTATAAAGGCAAAGGGCGCAACTGCAGGCCCATCATCAACGGCTTAAAGCGAGTGAGCCGACCGGGCCTGCGGGTTTACCGCAGCCACAAAGAGCTGCCCCGCGTATTGGGCGGAATTGGGATTGCCATCATCTCTACTTCCAACGGCATCATGACCGATCGGGAGGCTCGCAAACAGGGCATTGGTGGCGAAGTACTCTGTTTTGTCTACTAGGTTCTCAGTTTTCTCTTGTCAGGAGTTTTTCCCATGTCTCGCATCGGTAGACGCCCCATCGCCCTTCCTGCCAAGGTGGAGATCCAGATCGACGGCCAGCACATTGCGGTGAAAGGCCCGAAAGGACAACTGTCCCGCAGTTTGCCTCCCCTGATCACCGTCCGGCAAGACGCTCAGATGCTCACGGTCAGCCGGCTCAACGATTCCCGTCCCGCCCGCCAACTGCACGGCCTCTGCCGCACCCTGGTGGCCAACATGGTAGATGGGGTATCGAAGGGATTTGAGCGGCGGCTGGAGCTGGTAGGTGTCGGTTACCGCGCTTCCACCCAAGGCAGCAAGTTAATCCTGAACGTCGGCTACAGCCACCCGGTGGAGATCCCCTTTCCCCCCGGCATCCAAATGGCCGTTGAAGGAAACAACATCGTTGTCGTCTCAGGTATGGATAAAGAACTGGTGGGCAACACTGCCGCCCGCATTCGGGCCGTCCGGCCCCCAGAGCCCTACAAGGGAAAAGGGATCCGTTATCTGGGAGAACAAGTTCGCCGTAAGGCAGGTAAATCGGGCAAAGCCAAGAAGTAAATAGCCTATGAAAACCAACCGCAAAATCACCACCCAACGTCGCCATCGCCGCATTCGCCGCAAGGTCTTTGGCACTGCCGAGCGGCCTCGCCTGGCTGTGTTTCGCTCCCATCGACACATCTACGCCCAGGTGATCGACGATGTAGCTCAGCATACCCTAACCTCTGCCTCCACCCTGGACACGGAGCTGCGCGAAAAATTCAAAGAGACCGGGACGGCCACCCAAGAGGCGGCTGCCTTGGTGGGCCGCTCAGTTGCCGAGCGGGCCTTGCAAATGGGTATTTCTCGCGTGGTTTTCGATCGGGGGGGCAAGCTTTATCACGGGCGCGTTCAAGCGCTGGCAGAGGCTGCCCGAGAGGCGGGGTTACAGTTCTAGCTACTGAGGAAAAGGCACATGGCTGAGCAGAGAGAACGTCGCAGAAGCAAAAAAAGCCGCGAAGAGCAACCCACCGAGTGGCAAGAACGGGTTATCCAGATTCGGCGCGTCACCAAGGTGGTCAAGGGCGGCAAAAAACTGAGCTTTCGCGCGGTGGTGGTGGTCGGCAACGAGCGCGGCCAAGTTGGAGTCGGCGTGGGCAAAGCCAACGACGTGATCGGGGCCGTGCGCAAGGGAGTGGTGGACGGCAAAAAGCACCTCATTGAAGTTCCCCTCACCAAAGGATTGTCCGTCCCCCATCCCATGCGGGGGGCAGGTGGCGGTGCCGCCGTCTTGGTGATGCCAGCAGCTCCCGGCACAGGCGTCATCGCCGGGGGAGCGGTGCGCACCGTTCTGGAGTTGGCAGGTGTACGCAACAGCTTGGCCAAGCAACTGGGATCCAGCAACCCCCTCAACAATGCCCGTGCCACCATTGATGCGCTGCGGCGGATGCGAACCTTTGAACAGGTGGCTCAAGATCGAGATATCGATGTGCGCCGCCTATTCAGCAAGTGATGAACCCATGATATAGAGCAAGGGAGCTGGAAGCCATGCGACTGGAAGACATTCGACCTCAAGCAGGTTCGAGGCGGCGGCGGCGGCGCCTGGGCCGTGGCGTTGCTGCCGGGCAGGGAGCCTCCTGTGGCAAGGGGATGCGAGGGCAGAAGGCCCGCAAGGGAGGCAGCACGCGACCCGGCTTTGAAGGCGGCCAGACCCCTCTTTATCGGCGTTTGCCCAAGCTTAAACATTTCCCCCGCTACACCCGGCGTCTGGAGTACACGCTGATCAACCTGCGCGCCTTGACAGAGCTGCCTGCCGGCAGCGAGGTTAGCCTGGAAAGTCTGATGGAACGGGGGATCGTGACCACCAACGATGGCCCGCTGAAGATCTTGGGAGATGGGGAAATCGGCGTGCCCCTGACGATCAGGGCGGCTGCCATCACCCCCTCAGCCCAAGCCAAGATCGAGGCAGCCGGCGGCCGGGTCGAGCTTGTGGGATCCCAAGCCGCCGGCTCCTAGATGGGCCGAGGTTGGCAGCATTTCATTTTGCCGACTTCCCCAGCGGAAGCGTAGAGTGGTAAGTAGCTCACCTGGCCCTTTGCTCCTGCGAGGTTTTCTTTACCTATGGCTGACACACGAGGCTCTGCTCCCTCCGCCCAAGAGACCTTCATGCAGATGGCGATGGCCTCTGGCCTGCGCAGCCGTCTGTTGCTGACCCTAGGACTGTTGTTGTTGGTGCGGCTGGGCATCTACATTCCGATCCCCAGCATTGACCGGGCCCGCTTTGCCGCCGAGGCCGCCAACAGCCCAGTGTTCGGCTTTCTGGATATCTTCTCCGGAGGCGGTATCTCTGCCCTCGGGATCTTCGCCCTTGGGATCCTGCCCTTCATCAACGCTTCCATCATCATGCAACTGCTGGTCTCGGCCATTCCGGCCCTGGAGAACCTGCAGAAAAACGAGGGAGAACAGGGGCGGCGACAGATTTCTCAGTACACCCGCTACGTTACTTTGATTTGGGCCATCATCCAGGGCATCGGCATCTCCTTCTGGGTGCGGGAGTTTGCCAACACCACCAATGAGCTGGCCTTTATGGCCTCCACCACCTTGGCTCTGGCGGCGGGATCCATGTTCGTCATGTGGTTGGGGGAAATGATCACGGAAAAGGGGGTGGGCAGTGGCCCGTCGCTGCTGATCTTTGTCAACATCGTGGCCACGCTGCCCCGCGCCCTGGGCCAGACCATCAGCTTGGCCCGCGCCGATAGCAGCACCATCGGCGGCATCTTGCTGTTGACGGCTATCTTTTTGGCCACCATTGTCGGTATTGTCTTTGTCCAAGAGGGCAGCCGCAAGATCCCGATCGTCTACGCCAAGCGCCAGGTGGGCAACAAACTATTCCGCGAGCAGAAGAGCTACCTGCCCCTGCGGCTAAACCAAGGGGGGGTGATGCCGATCATCTTCGCCTACTCGGTGATGTCTCTGCCCTTGGCTTTGGCTCAGTACACCCAGAACCTAACGTTGGTGCAGGTGGCCAACTTTTTATCTCCCACCTCCTGGTTTTACATTCCCTTCTATTTCGTGCTGATCCTCTTCTTCAGCTACTTCTATGCTTCCTTGATCATCAACCCGGTGGATCTGGCGCAAAACTTGAAGAAGATGGGGGCCAGTATTCCAGGGGTGCGACCGGGCAAGGCTACGGCTGAATACATCGAAGGGATCCTCAACCGGCTGACGCTGCTGGGAGCCCTATTCTTGTGTGCGGTGGCCATCATCCCGACGACGGTGGAGCGGGCGACCGGCATCACCACTTTCCAAGGTTTGGGGGCGACTTCGCTGCTGATTTTGGTGGGGGTGGCGATCGAGACCTCCAAACAAATCCAGACCTATGTCATCTCACAACGCTACGAAGGGATGGTCAAGCAGTAGTGCCGAGGTTGATCTTTTTGGGGCCGCCGGGGGCGGGCAAGGGTACACAGGCGGAGCGGCTGGCGGCCATCTACCACACGCCCAAAATTTCCACAGGCGATCTGCTGCGGGCAGAGGTGAAGGCCCAGACCCCGCTGGGATGCCAGGCCAAAGTATACATGGACGCGGGAGAGCTGGTGCCCGATGAGGTGTTGATCGGGATGGTCAGAGGCCAGTTGCAGCAGTCTCCAGAGCAGGGTTGGATCCTGGACGGATTTCCTCGCACCCTAGCCCAGGCGGAAGCCCTGGAAGAGCTGCTGCGCGAGCTGGGGCAAGATTACGACTGCGTCCTCAACTTGGATGTGCCGGACGAAGTGGTGGTGGCCCGTCTGTTGGCCCGGGGCAAGGAACAGGGGCGCAGCGATGATGCGGATCCCTCGGTGATTCTCAAGCGTTTGGAGGTCTATCGGCAGCAGACGGCTCCCCTGATCGATTTTTATGCGGCCAAGGGGCGCTTGCAGCGAGTCAACGGCAACCAGCCGATGGAATCCGTACAAGAACATCTGCAGGCTCTTTTGGACGGCTTCAGGAGGACAGCGTGATCAGACCAGGAGCTGAGAAGCAGCGGCGGGGCATGCAGCTCATCGAGATCAAATCTCGCCGCGAAGTGGAAAAAATGCGGCGGGCCGGGCGGGTGGTGGCCCAAGTGTTGCAGGAGATCGCCGAGCGCTTAGAGCCGGGCTGGACGACGGCAGATATCGATGCCTACGCCGAGCGACGGGTGGCCGAACTGAACGCTCTGCCCAGCTTCAAAGGCTACTACGGCTTCCCGGCCTGCGTCTGTGTCAGCATTAACCACGAGGTGGTGCACGGGATCCCCAGTCCCCGCAAAGTGGTGCAGCCGGGAGATGTGGTCAAGGTGGATTTCGGCGCCGTTGTGGAGGGCTGGCATGCGGATTCTTGCCTCAGCATCGGCCTAGAACCCCTGAGCGATGCAGCCCGGGATCTGATCGATACTGCGGCCAAAGCCTTGCAGACGGGCATCGACCATGTGTGCCACGGCGTCTGGCTGCAGGATGTTTCGGGTGCCATTGAAGATTACATCGAGGGGCGGGGCTATTCTGTGGTAAAGCAGTATGTCGGTCACGGGGTGGGGCGCAACCTGCACGAAGAGCCGCAATTCCCCAACTATCGCACCCGCGATCTGCCCAATCCCAAGCTGCGCTCCGGCATGACCGTGGCCATTGAGCCCATGGTGAATGCAGGAGGAGAGGCCACCCGTGTGTTGTCGGATGGGTGGACGGTGGTGACGGTGGATGGCGCTTGGTCGGCTCAGTTCGAGCACACGGTCTTGGTCACCGAATCGGGAGCAGAGATTTTGACCGATCGCACGCCTTTTCAGTCCTAAACTAACCAACCCCGATACGGAGCGGGCTTTGGGTAGCCCTGCAGTTGGCAAGCCAACAGCCCGGGCCCCCTCTCTCCCCGTATAGGGGGGGAGGGGTCGAGACGGTATAGGGACGGGCTCCTGCGGTTTCTAGCTGAAGGATCCCCTAGTGAAGGACTGCAACAGCTAGGATAGAAGAGGTGGAGTATTTTTTCACTTCTTAACAGCGCGTGTCGTCGCGGCTGTGAGGAGTGGGTTGCTCACTGTGTCGTTTTTTGGGAGGTCTCCTTGTCTAAGGAAGATGCCATTGAAATGGAAGGGGTCGTCACAGAGTCCCTGCCCAACGCCATGTTCCGGGTGGATCTGGATAACGGCTTCAACGTGCTCGCTCATATCTCCGGCAAGATTCGCCGTAACTACATCAAGATCCTGCCCGGAGATCGGGTCAAGGTGGAGCTCAGCCCTTATGACCTCAACAAAGGGCGCATCACCTACCGCCTCAAGAAAAAGTAGGATCCCCGGCGGGGGTTGCTGCTCATGAAGGAGCTGAGCCAAGTTTTCAAGACCGGTCTTTGGGTTGCAGCCGGCGGGGTGGGCGCCCTGGCCGTTCTCAACGCCTGGATTGCTTCTCGCACCCAGCCTTTGCCCAGCCTGTTGCCGGGAGAGGAGAGGCACCACTTTTGGCGGGGCCATCGCCTGTTTTACAAAGTGGCGGGATCCGGCCAGCCCTTGTTGCTGCTGCACGGCATCGGGGCCGGCTCTTCCAGCTACGAGTTCCGCGCCATCATGGCGGAGCTGAGCCAGCACTATCAGGTTTATGCTTTGGATTGGTTGGGTTGGGGCAACTCGGAGCGCCCCGATCTGGAGTACACCGGTTATCTCTACGCCGAGCTGATCGGGGATTTTGTTCGGCAGGTGATCGGGCGGCCCTGCCACGCCATCGCCAATTCCCTCTCGGCAGGATTTGTGCTGCGCTCGGCCCGGCTGCAACCTCAGCAGTGGCAGAAGCTGCTGCTCATCGCCCCCCTGGGAGACAACAGCCTTATCCCCCCGGCGCTGGGGATCCCTTTGGCCGAGGCCCTCTACGGCTTCCTCAGCCTGCCTGTGTTGGGGTTAGCCTTTTACAACGGCATCACCGCCCCCTGGAATATACGTCTGTTTACGGAGCAGAGCCTGTTCTCGCCGGGGTATGCTCTGGAGGAGGCGGTGGTGGATTACTACTATCAGGCGGCTCACCAGGCGGGGGCCCAATTTGCTCCCCGTTCTTTTTTGACCGGCAAACTCAATTTGCCCATTCAAGACGACTTTCGCGTTGTGGCCAAACCCATGGCTTTGGTTTGGGGGGAACAGAACCGCCTTACCGGCCTTGAGCAGGTGGAGCGGTATCGCGCTCTGCGGCCAGAGGTGCCGGTTTACCGATTGCCGGGAGCTGCTTTCCCCCACATCGAAGCGCCGCAAGCTTTTTTATCGGTGGCTTTGCGCTTTTTAGCCGAGGCCGATCCTGCCCTGCCGGGATAGACCTCAACGCCCCAGGCGTCGCATCCGTTGGGGATGGGATACGCTCCGCCATCAAGTGGGCTCGCCGGACTTGTCTTCCCAGGGGTCGATATCCGTGGGCGTAGAGGGGGGAGGAGTGGGCTCGGGAGGAGAAGGAGGAGCTTCCTCTTTGGCGTACTCTTGCTCCCATTCCGGTTGTTCAGAGACAGGAGGCGGCTCGGGCCGACGGGGAGGCGTCGCCTCGCTCTGAGGTTCCGGCTCTGCTTCGGCGTAGGGGTCTTCTTCTGCGCCCTCCTCGTACTCCTCCTCGTATTCTTCTTCGTAGTCTTCCTCAACAGCGTAACCCTCGACCGCACTGGGCAGGGCAGGGGCAGGACTGACTCCGGATTCCCAAGGAGGCTTGCCGAGTCCCAGGGTTTCCAAGATTCCCTTGGCCAGTTGGGTCAGGCGGGTTTCGGCGCCATCGGCAACAATGAGGCGCTCGCCGCCAACCGAGACGATCTCATCAGCCGGAAGCAAATAGGTGCTGAGGATAAAGCCGGGCAAAAAGGTGAGGCCAAGGTTGGAGAGGATTAAACCCGTGATCAGGCCGGAGACGGAGTTAAATTGAAAATCTTTGACCTTGCCGAGGCGGATCCCTTCTTCCGTAACCACCTCGCTGCCAACCACCCGGCTCAGGCCTTCCAAATCCAAGTCGTCGAAAACCTCATCGTTGGGGACGAGGATGGCATCCTGGCCCAAGGCCGTTACCTGCCGTAGGTTCAGCAACCGTGGGGATCCGGCAAAGGCTTTCTCCAGCACCCCCAGCACCAGCACTTGCTTGGCTTCCAGATCTGCCCAAACTTCGCTAACTACTCCGAGCCGGGCCGCATTGACCTGGCTAATCACCTGCGTTCCCAGAACCTGTGACCGCCGACGAACCTCTGATCGCACCAGCGCAACAGATCCTTTCCCAGTCGTCATGGTGGTTTCCCTGTCGTAAGTCAAAATGTTCGCGTCGTTGGGCTGCGCGTCTGGCGCAGATTGCCAGAATCAAGTTAATAGTACCATTGCCTGTCTCCTCCCTCGCGGGCTGCCCAGATGGGATCCCGGCCAATTGCCTCGCTCCAGGCCAAAAACCGCTCCGCCATGGCCTGCAGGGAATAGCGCTGTTCTGCATGGTGTCGGCAGCGGCTGCGGTCGATGCGATCCAAGTTTTCTACAGCCCTGGCCAAGGCCGCCACGTCGTCTGGATCCACCACCCAGCCGGTCTCGCCATCGCTAACAATTTCCGCTGGCCCCCCACGGCGGTAGGTGATCACCGGCACGCCACAAGCCAAAGCCTCCACTGCCACCAGGCCAAAGGCTTCCACCCACTTGGGGGTCATGACCAAGGCGGAGCATTGCCCTAAAATTCGCTGCATTTGCGATGTGGGCAGAAACCCTCGGTAGTCCAGTTGGGCCTGTGGGTACTGTTCCTGGATCTGCTGCCAGTAGCTTGGCTCTTGCAGGTGGCCCAGGAGCACCACCGATCTTCCCGTCTTCTCGGCCAGGGCAGCACAGTCTTCCAGGCCCTTTTCCGGAGCAATGCGGCCAATCCAACACAGGGATCCGTTCCCTTCGGGCACAAAGTCGTAGCGGCTGAGATCAACGCCGCAGGGCAGATAGACAAAGGGATCCCGACCTGCCGCCATCTGGGCGCGGGCAAAGGCAAAGGTCTGGGCTTGGGCTCGCGAGTGCACCGCCAGCCGGCCAGGGTAGGTCTGCGCAATGTGCTCCAAGGCCTGATCGACGGCGTCGCTGAGGGATCCCATGCTGACGATGTGGGCCACCGGGGTGCGGAAAAAATCCGTCAAATAAAACGACAGCCAATCGTAGCTCCAGTTCACAATCAGATCGAACTGGTCTTGCAGTTGGGCAGCCCGCTGCCACAGATTGGCCAGCAGAGAGGGGGTGTGGATCTGAACCGGCTGGTCGCGGCGCTGGCTTTGCGCATAGGTCGGGGGAAGGCCGGTTACCGCCTCGATCACCTCCACCGGCAATGCGTCGATTTGGGATCCCTCGGGGGCCAACACCCGCACCTGGGATCCCATCTGCAGCAAGACACGGGTCAGGTTGGCAAGATTGAGCTCCACGCCGCCGCCAGCCCCCGATCCGAGCGGGCCAACGGGGGTGGAGACAAACAAATAGCGCAAGTAGCAACGCTCCCTGGGTGGCCTCATTGGCTCAGCCCATTACCTGCTTTTGCAGAAAGCTGGCTACCCGCCTAGGATTGGCTTTTGGCTACGAAAATCTCCTCCTTCTCCACCTTAACTTTGTAAGCGGTCAGGTCGGCCTTGGCCGGGCCCCGGGTACGGCTGCCATCGACAGCAAAGGCCGAGCCATGACAAGGGCAGACAAAGTTCTCCCCCCGCCAGTCCACGTCACACCCGGCATGGGGACAAGCGGCATCCAGAGCCAGGAAAGAGTCTTCTTTTTGGGGATCCTTGACCAACCAGAGGGTGGCGGTGTTCTTTCCAAAGGCGTTTTCCACTTTGAAGGGGCCATCTTTGAAATCGGCGAGGTTGGCCACTTTCACAAACTCTGGTTCAGGAGCCTTGGTTTCCCGGGCAAGGGCAAAACGGCGCCGGGCCAAGGCCGGTAACAAACCCGCCAGCGAGCCGAAACCGAGAGCCAACCAGCGAAGAAAACCGCGACGATTGTTGTACATGGCTATGTGTCCCTAAATATCTGCCAAATGTCGGTCGTGGGCCAGCAACAGCCTGCCCCGCAAGGGATCCCAATGCAAGTGCTGCCCTTAATATTTTGTTACGCCAAGACAGTTTCGGCCAGAGCTGAGCCCCATTTTTTCTGGCCAAAGTCCGCAGCAGGCATCTGGGTTGCTTCAATCTGTTGGCGCCGATTGCGGTAGCGAGGCGGAGTCCGGCAGATGGGTGGAGCTCTGGTCTGCCCTGCTCTCTAATCTGAGCAAGGGGAGCGTCCGGGATCCCTGCCAAGGATCCAACACATCCCGAATCAGCACCTCTTGGATCCACACCTGCAGGATGGCTGCCAAGGGCACAGCCAAAAACAGGCCCAGCACCCCGAAGAAAAAGGCCGAGGTAATTTGGGCCACCAAAGTCAGAGCCGGCAAAAGCGACACCTGCCGCGACATGACGATGGGGGTGAAGACGCTGCTTTCCAACTGTTGGATGAAGATGTAGAGCCCCAGCACCGCCAGCGATTTCCAGGGGGCATCGGTGAGGGCCACCAGCATGGGGGCGACCACACTCAAGGTGGGGCCGATGTTGGGGATGAAATTAAACAGTCCCGCCAGCACGGCATTGGCCAAGGTTAAAGGCACGCCCAAAATCCACAGCCCAATGCCGCTCAGCAGCATTACCAGGCTGCTGGTGAAGAGGATCCCCACCAGCCACCCTCGCAGGGCCAGCTCGCAGCGCTTGAGGATGTAGCGGACGCGGGGGCGGTAAAAGGCGGGGAAAACCGAGACAAAGGCGCGGCTGTAGGCCTGGGGATCCACCAACAGCAGGATGGTGAGGATGATGACAAACAACAGATTGAGCAGGGTGGCAAAGAAGGCGGTGAAGGACTGGGAGAAAAAGTCCCGCACCTGGCGCACCAACTCAGTGGCCTGGGGCACGAGGCTATTGGCCAACTCCCGCAGCGTCGGCAGCTCAATATCCGTCGGCAACGAGAGGATGAGGCTCTCAAATAGCCGCTGCGCCTGCACGATCCCGGCGGGCACCCCATCGGTAAACAGCCGCCGCAACTGATCCGCCAGGGGAGGCACTACGATCAGCCCCACCAGAATCGCCCCCACCAGAACCGTCAAGCCGGTGATGAGGAGCGAGGGGCCGCGGCGAAAGCCGTAGCGCTGCGGGATCTGAGCCAGGGTGTCCAAAGCTACTGCCAAGACGATGGCCGCAAACACCAACAGCAGGATCTGCCGGATCTGCCAGAGCAGAACCAACAGGCCCAGCAGCGCTGCCAGCCCCAGCCAATGGGCGAAGGTCACCGCAGCTCACCTCCTCTCTCGTCCTGTCGTCGCCTATTCTAGATGGGATCCCGAGCATTCCCATGGGGAAGCGCCGTATGCGCGATCTGGATCCGCAAGCAATGGCTCTGGCCTTTGATGGCCTCGACTTCGGGACAGAATCCTTTCCTGCCGAGGAAGTCCCCCTCCTCTCGGTGGGGGGAGTGTCCGGCTACTTGAAGTCGCTGCTGGCCGGGGATCCCTACTTGGCCAGGCTGTGGGTGGTTGGAGAAGTCTCCAGTTGCCAGCGCAACCGCAACGGCCACCTGTTTCTGACCCTGGTGGATCCGGAAAGCGGCGACATCCTCAAGGGGGTGATCTGGCGGAGCCAAACTTCCCGGCTCAGCTTCTGGCCAGAAGTGGGGCAACAGGTGCTTGCGCTGGGGCAAATCGGCATCTACAGCGGCGGCAGCTACTATCGCCTTGTTATCTGGCAACTGCTGCCGGCGGGCGAGGGGCTGTTGGCGTGGCGCTTGCAGCAGCTCAAGGCCCGCCTGGCTGCCGAGGGCCTGTTCGACAACCAGCGGCCTCTACCTACCCACCCTCAGTGCATTGCCGTCGTCAGCTCTCCCGACGCCGCCGGCTGGGGCGATATCCGCCGCACCCTCAACCAGCGCTACCCCGGGCTGCGGGTGCTGTTTTCGCCGGCCCAGGTGCAAGGGGAAGCGGCCCCGGAGTCGATCGTGCGGGCCATTCGCCGGGTGGAACAGGATGGGCGGGCGGAAGTGCTGCTGATTGCCCGGGGGGGTGGATCCGGCGAGGATTTGGCTTGCTTTAACGATGAGCGGGTGGTGCGGGCCATTGCCGAGTGCCCTATTCCGGTGGTGACGGGGATCGGCCACCAGCGGGACGAGACCTTGGCGGACTACGCGGCCGACTACGCGGCCCACACCCCCACAGCGGCGGCCGAGCGGATCGTGCCCGATCTGCGGGAATTGCAGCGCCAGGGATCCCAGTTGCGTCAGAAGTTGATCGAACGCACGCTGCAGGCTTTGGAGAGGGCACGGCGGCGCTTCCAGCACACCCAGCGCCATCTCGCCCAAATCCATCCGGAGCGGCTGCTGCAACAGGCGCAGGAAAGCTTGACCCAACGGCAGCAGCGCCTAGTGCAGGCGGTGCGCCATCGCCTTCAGCAGCAGCAACAGCGCCAACAGGCCCTCCAGGAGCACCTGCAAGCCCTCGACCCTGCCGCCGTCCTCAGGCGGGGCTATGCCCTGGTGCGGGACGAACGGGGATCCCTGGTCCGCACCCACCACCTACCGCCGCAGACCCGGCTGAGGATACAACTGGCCTCGGGAAGCCTCTGGGCCCGAGTGGAGGAGAGCCATGAGCCGCCGCAAACGTGAGGATCCCTGGCGCTACGAAGCAGCCATCGCCGAAGTGGAAAGTCTGATCGCCCAGATCGAATCGGGAGAGCTGGATCTGGCAGAGGTGGTGGAGCGCTTCCAGCAGGCCGCCCAGACCCTAAAGCGCTGCGCCCAGTTTTTGGAGGAAAAGCGGCAGCAGGTGGAGATCCTCATTGAGGAGTTAGGGCCCGGCGAAGAAGAGTCGCGCGAGTTCTAGAGCCGGGGGGAATGGGGCAGCCCAAAAAACTGGGCAAAGGCCCCAGGTGCCCCTGCTGCTGTTGCTCAACGGCGGCAAGACTTGACGAAGGGGGCGGCGCCCCTGAAGATGGTCAAGTTGTCAAGATCTCTTGGGGCGCCCTCTATGTCCGCCAAGATCTTGGATGGCAAAGCCTTGGCCGCCCGCCTGCAAGCGGAGATGGCCGCCCAAGTGCAGGCTTGGCTGCCGCGGGTGGGGCGTCCGCCGGGATTGGCGGTGCTGCGGGTTGGGGAGGATCCCGCCAGTGCAGCTTACGTGCGCGGCAAAGAGCGGGCCTGTGAGCGGGTGGGCATCGCCTCCTTTGGCCGCCATTTTTCCGCCCAAGACTCCCCCGCCCACCTGCTCGACGCCATCGCCCAACTCAACCAGGACGAGCGCGTCGATGGCATCCTCGTGCAACTGCCCTTACCCCCCGGCTGGGATCCCATCCCGCCCCTTCTGGCCATCGACCCCGACAAAGACGTGGACGGGCTTCACCCCCTCAACCTGGGCCGGCTGCTGCGCGGCGAGCCCGGCCTGCGCAGTTGTACCCCCCTGGGCGTGATGCGCCTGTTGCAAGCGGAAGGGATCCCGATTGCCGGACGAAAGGCGGTGGTGGTCGGTCGCAGCATCCTGGTGGGCAAGCCCCTGAGCCTGATGTTGTTGGCTGCCGATGCCACCGTTACCCTGGCCCATTCCCGCACCCCCGACTTAGCCGAAGTAACCCGCGCCGCCGACATTGTGGTGATGGCCGTCGGTCGCCCCCACTTGCTCAAGGCAGAGATGGTAAAACCGGGAGCCGTGGTCGTCGATGTAGGCATCAACCGTATCCAGGGCCCCGACGGATCTGAGCAATTGGTGGGAGATGTGGATTACGCGGCAGTCAAGGAGTGGGCCGCCGCCATCACGCCCGTGCCGGGTGGTGTGGGACCCATGACGGTAGCGATGCTGCTGGCCAACACCCTAGAGAGCTACAAACTGCGCAGCCACCTGTAGCTTGGAGACTGCCCTAAGGCTGCAGGATCATCGACCAGGAGCCGCTCTCCTCATTCCAAAACGGGGCCAGAGACTCTCCCACCACGTTCGGCCCCCAGTAGCGGCGGGTTCCATCGAGGACAAAAGCCACCACAATGTCTCCGGGGCCGATCTGCAGCGGCTCTTCCCCCAAGCTCAGCACCAATCCTTCGCTACCGCCTTCTCCGGGCGCAAAATCCCAGTGGGCCGTTTCTGGGTTGAGCAGCCGCCCGCCGCTGCGCATCAAGATCACCACCCGCACCGGATGGGGGGTGCGGTTGCCAACACGAAAGGAGCCTGTGCGGGCAGAGGTGGGGCCGGTCTGCGAGGGTGAGGCCGCTTCTGCAAGCAGAACAGGAGCAACATTCCCCTCAACCGAGTCTTCTAGAGCTTCCGGCGTCGGTCTCCCCAGAGTTTGTGCTCTCAACCCCTGCACGGCAACGCTCACCCCAAACAAGGCGGCAGCTAAAAACAGGGATCCCTTGCCTTTCGCAGTCATGTTCACCGACGGCCCGCCGGCAAGAAGAGCGGCAACAGCTTGGGCAATGCGGTCAGGAAATGAGGGGATCAAGGCGAACATCAGATTACCGCAACCAGGAATGCTACATACCAGATGGAGAAAAACCCGAGCGGCCACCCTCACAGCGTCGGTGGGGTGGGCACGGAACAGGACGATTGTTCAGCTACGTTAACACCTTTATTCTCTTAATTCTCTTCAAGATTTCAACATTCTCTCGAAAGGCGCTGCCCCACGCCAGCTTGAAACCGGCTGGGATCCCTTCTAGGGGTTGACCGCTCGGCATTGCCAGCCTTGCAGCTTGCGCTCGTACACCGTTCGCCGTTGGGGATAGATCGAATCCCCCTTGAGCTGCAGGTGATCGACTTCAGTCGGCTGCAACAGGAGCACCACAAAAGTCGGAGGCGGCCATGAAGCTTTCTCTGGCGGCAGCTTTTGAACAAAAGCCTCGGGCGAGGCAAGAGGCCCCTTGGGTTCCGGCCAAAACCAGAGGAGCCGTCCTTTTTCCGAGATCTGTTGCCACAACTGCTGCCGCTGCTGCTGCGCTTCAGGATCCGGATGATCGGCGGTGATGGCCTCCAGAGTGCCGGCAATGCGAAATTGCTCGCGCGTCTTGCTGAAATACCAGCAGATCTGAGCCAGCGGGCAGTGGGCGATCTGGCAAAGCTTCTCGCTGCGGCCGTCCACCGCCAACTGGATGCGGTCGGTGTCCCCCAAAAACCCCCGAAAAACCACCGTGCGGTTACGCGGATGCCCCTGGGGATCCACTGTAGCCAGTTGCAAATAGCGTACACCGGGATCGCTGCGGTTGCGGTGCAGGGCCGCCTGGAGCAACATCCGCCAAGAGGGATCCCTGGCTAACGGGTTCATGGGGGTGCCAGCCAAGACTTCAACTAGGGAGGGGGAGGAGCCTCTGATTGCGAGTCTCTGGCGCACCCCGGTGAGGACTCCGGCTGAGTAGCGCGAACGGCATTGGGATCCGGCACAGTTGGGTGAAGAGAATGAAAGGGATGTTCCAGCCAGCCCTCCGCCAGCCCCTCAAAGCGTTCTGGCACCGGCTGCTTCACCGGCAATTTTTGGAGCACCAGAGCGAGATACTCGCTATACCAAGGGGAGCGGACTTCCCGCACCTTATGCCACACCGAGCGCGACATCAGCAGCGTCCGCTCCACATCCTGGGCGCCCAGCTTGAGCAAAAACTCCTCCCGCTCCGGTTGGTAATCGGTGGAAGCCAAGGCCAAAGCCTGCGGGGGATAAGCTTGGGTGAGCTGGGCCATCTTGGCCATGAGCTCAGGATAGAGCCAGGTATAGGCAGGGTGAACTGTGAGTTTGGCCACGTGCGGCTGCTGCCCCGTCCGATCCAACTTGAGGTTGAAATAGCCAATGGCGGTTTTCCGCTCGGGCTCATAGACACACATCTCCACCCGTTCCGTTTGGCTGATGGCACACTTGGCCCGTTCCAAAAGCCACTCCAGTGGGCTGGTGCGGAAGTCGCTCACGTCGCGGTCGTACACCTGGCGCACAGTGGCCGGCATGGATCCCGTATCCAGTTGATAGATGGCGTAGGCATCGCGGTTGGTCACCGGCACCAGGTTGGGCAACTTGGCCTCGTGCCGGCTGAGAGCAGCCAGAATCTCCGCCGGGATCGACCAATAGGTGATCTGAGCCAAGGGCTGGAAGCCGTTGTGTCGGTAGAGGGCCATTGCCCCCTTATTGTGGATGTTCACCTCCAAAATCCAGGTGTGGGCCTCGCGAAAGTGCTCCGTGCAGTGCCTGAGCAACTTAGACCCGATTCCCTGCCGCTGGGCCGAAGGCGCCACCGCAATGTGATCCACCCGCCAGGTGCTGCGGGAATGGTTAAAGGGAGAAACTTGAATGACCCCCTGGATTTTGCCTTCCAGCTCCGCCACATGGACGGTAAACATGTGCTGAAAGCGGTTGGGAAACAGGCTCAGGGTTCTCAGGGGGCCATACCACTGACGTAGCCGCCGCACCTGGCGACGAATATCCACCGAGCGGCTGCTGTAGTCCTCCTCAAAGGCTTGCGCCAGGATCTCCTCCACCGCCTCCAGATCCCCCAGTTGAGCGGGGCGGAGAATCAGTTCGGGAACCTCGGTAGGGGCTTTGGAATCTGGGTCGGGCTTTGCCGCAGGGTTGTTCATGCCAAAGTGTAGGCGGGAGAATATTCAAAGCATAGCTCAGGCTTCCTTTCTAATTCTAACTGAGGAGGTCGTTGCTGCCATAAAGTTCATGATTATCGGGTTTTGCGTTGGCGTTTGGCCAATTAAGCCCCGGCATCCAGCAACGCCAAGTTGCGGAAGGTAAAGCGCTTTTCCACAGGGCCGGTTTCCGTCTCTGTTTGAATGCGTCGCTCCGAGAGGATGTAGTACTTGCCGACTTTGGTGTAGAGATCCTCAAATTGGCTGCGCCCGCCCTTTTGCTCACCCGTTTGGGGATCGTGATAGACGGAATCGTAGCGGTGAGAGAGGTAGCCTTCGCCCGTGTCGTGGCTGCTGAAGGTGTGGATGGTCACCACCACCCCATGAATATGCCGATGCACCAGGGTTACTTGGTTGTCGCGCACGTGGTAGCGATCCCCTTCGGCTTTGCCCCCCACCAGGATCTCCACGGTGCCATCGGGTAGGGTCTGCCCATAGCGGAAAGTGTTGTTCCCGTGGGTCTCGGCAAAGCTGCGGCGCACCCGGTGAATGGCAATTTCCCAAAGTTGATTGTGAATGGCTTTCCGGGCTTCCTCATCCTCCACGCCCGTAACGGTGGCCTTTAGGTCTGCCCCCACTCGCACCTGCCCCACAAAAGTGCGCTCCCCATCCCAGTAAGTGACCTCGGCGCTATAGCCCGGGAAAGCGGGATCCCAGGTGTAGCGATTTTCATAGGCGGCCCGAAACAACTCTTGGGCAGAGACTTGAGTGGCGATCATCGACTGTCTCCTATGGCTATTGCAAGCATTTCTCACGAGTATCATACTGCTTCTGGCTGCTGGGCCCAACCCAGTAGGAGTCTATATCTAACATGGGGCATCTTTTTTGGGGATGTGCGGAGACCGGTCTGCTTCTTTCGGCGTAACGTAGGGCACTTCCAGATGGGGCTTGGATTCTGTTGGCGCCGGCGGAATAGGATTCTTTGGCCGAGTTGCCCCAACTGCTGCCGCAAACTGAGGAACTTGGGTAAGATAGGGGCAGAACTTCTCTTCCTTCCTCTACCAAGTTTCTGGTTGACCTTTTGGCTGCTTCTCTCTCCAGAGTATTTCCTGGAAGAGGCTTGCTTGTGTGCTCTATATTTTCTGTGGGTGAGGAGGAAGATTGGGAGAATTCACGGCAGAGTTCCAGCACGTCAGCAGGGTGGAATCCTTAGTTACACCCTCACCCGAAATGATGGGGCCAGTGCTGCAGATAACTGGCAAGCAGCCCTTGAGCGGCCACATTCCCATTGGCGGGGCGAAAAACTCTGCCTTGGCGATTATGGCCGGATCCCTTTTGGCTCCTGAGTCTTGCCGAATTCACAACGTGCCGCGTCTGCTGGACATTGAACGCATGGGGCAGATCCTGACCACCCTAGGGGTTAAAGTGTCCCATGTGGGCAATACCCTCGACCTGGATGCCAGCTCCCTCAAAACTTCCCAAGCTCCCTATGAATTGGTCAGCCAGTTGCGGGCCAGCTTTTTCATCATCGGGCCCCTGTTGGCGCGGTTGGGGGTAGCCAGAGTTCCCCTGCCGGGCGGCTGTGCCATTGGCTCCCGTCCGGTGGATCTGCACGTGCGGGGCCTGCAGGCGCTGGGGGCGACCGTGCAAATCGAACATGGGGTTGTTCATGCCTATGCCCGCAAGCTGGTGGGAACCCGCATCTACCTGGACTATCCCAGCGTCGGCGCTACTGAAACCCTGATGATGGCCGCTACGCTGGCGGATGGGGAAACGGTGATTGAAAATGCCGCCCAAGAGCCAGAAGTGGCGGATTTGGCCCGTTTTTGTCAGGCGATGGGGGCGCGCATTCGCGGTGTTGGCACTAACACGGTTGTGGTGGTGGGGGTGCCCCGCTTGCATGGAACCGAGTACACGGTTATTCCCGACCGCATCGAGGCCAGCACTTATCTTATTGCCGGGGCCATTACCCGCTCTCACCTCACGGTTGGCCCTGTTATTCCCGATCACTTGCGGGCGGTGATCGCCAAGCTGCGTGACATGGGGCTGCGGGTCGAAGAAGAAGGCCCCAACCGGCTGCGCATTGCCCCGGCTCAGCTCAGTTCGGGCTGGCTCTGCCAGGCGACCGATATTCAAACGCTGCCCTATCCGGGTTTTCCCACCGATGTGCAGGCGCCGATCATGGCCTTGGCCGCCCTGAGCGAGGGCAGTTGCACCATCGAGGAGACGGTGTTTGAAAACCGCATGCACCACATTCCCGAGCTCAATCGCATGGGGGCGGA
The DNA here is from genome assembly GCF_047462475.1 of Synechococcus sp. H55.11. NCBI lineage: Bacteria > Bacillati > Cyanobacteriota > Cyanophyceae > Synechococcales > Synechococcaceae > Synechococcus > Synechococcus sp. H55.11. Next base: position 30,168 of record NZ_JANSJI010000187.1, on the reverse strand, counting down.
CATTCGTTTGAAGAACCGGGTGGCCCTGATCCGGGGGGTGCCGTCGCTGTCGGGGGCGCCGGTGGTGGCTACGGACTTGCGGGCGGGGGCAGCCTTGGTGTTGGCCGGCCTGGCGGCTGAAGGCTGCTCTACGATCCACGGGCTCCACTACATCGATCGCGGCTACGAGGCCATCGACAAAAAGCTGCGCGATGTCGGGGCCAAGGTGTACCGCAGTGAAAGTCCGCCGCGGATCCTGCAATCTGGCAAGTAACTCATAAACGACTGCCGGGCCCAATGCCTGCGGTACAGGTATCCCAGGTGACCCAACGCAGTCGGGTTGAGTATCGTAGTCAGAGGTTGCAGAGAGACAAAGCATGGGTATCCTGACAGGCAGCAAACGGTGCTGGGCAAGATGGGTTGCCGGTGTGCTGGCGGCAGGAGCGGCTCTGGGCGGGGCCATCTGGGGCTTTTACACCTCATCCTGGGCAGAAACCGTGGAGGTGGCTGCGGCGCCAGAGGGCAGGGATCCGGTACAACTGCCCCACACTTCCACAACGGCCTTTCTGCGGGCTTACGCAGCGCTGCAGGCCGGCCAAGCGCAATTGGCCCTGCAGGGTTTGCAGGGGTTGGAAGAGAGCCTGCCGGTTCTGCGGGAGGAAATTTGGAAGCTCAGGGCCCAAGCCTACGAGCAGTTGCAGGATAAGGCAACAGCCCAAGGGATCTGGTGGCCCAAGATTTTGCAGGAGTACCCCCACAGCCCGGTGGCCGCCTATGCCCTCTGGGGGATGGGCCAGGTGGATCAGTTGCGGCAGCAATTTCCCACTCACCCGCTGACTGGCCGCGCCCTCCAGCATTTGCTGGAGCGGGATCCCGACCGCTACGACCTGCTGCGGGATTTGGCTCTGCATCACCCGCAAACCCCTGGGTTAACGCCGCTGCTGGATCGCTGGCGGCAGGCTCAGGAGGGATCCCTCACGGCTTCCGATTGGCAGATCCTGGCCGATGCCTATTGGGAACAACGGGAGTACGGCAAAGCTGCCCGCGCCTATGGGCGTGCCCCCGCCACCTCTCAGAATCTCTACCGCTGGGGCCGCAGCCACCAGATCTCGCGGGAGTTTCCCCAGGCGAGAGCGGCTTACCAAGCGCTGCTGGCTCAATTTCCCAATGGGCCAGAGGCTTCCCTCACCCGTCGCCGTTTGGCAGAATTGAGCGACCTGTCGACGGCAATCGAGCTGCTGCGCCAGGCGGGATCCGGCTCGGATAGAGAGGCTCCAGAAGCGTTGCTCAGCCTCAGCCAGCTTTACGATCGCCATGCCAGCCCGCAATCGGCCCAAGCGGCTCGGCAAGCTCTTTGGGAGCGCTTTCCGGCCAGCGAAGCCGCGGCCAACGCCGCCTGGACACTTGCCTGGAGTCAAGCGCAAGCGGGCAATCTCGGCCAAGCCATCGCCCTGGCCCAACAGATCGGATCCGCCCAGCGGGATACGGAAATGGGGGCGCAACTGCTCTACTGGGCGGGCAAATGGCGGGAACGGCTGGGGGATGTGGCTGCGGCGCGGCAAACCTATCAACAGGTGCTGCAACAGTTTCCCCACACCTACTACGCCTGGCGGTCGGCAGTGCAACTGGGCTGGCCGGTGGGGGATTTCTACAGCGGGCGCCAAAGGGTGGAGGTGGATTTTCAGCCGGTGCGGCTACCGTTGCCGGGGGTCTCTGAGGCCACGCAAACTTTGCACTTGATGGGAGCCAGCCAACTGGCCTGGGAACGCTGGCAGGGGGAAATGGCCGTGCTGCAACGGGATCCCCGCCAGATGAGTGTGGCTGAGCGCTTTGTCACGGGTATTCTGCGCAACAGTGCCGGAGAGCACCTGCGGGGTATCAACCAGGTGGCCGCTTTGCGCTTCAGCGAAGAGCCGGATCCCCTGCTGGAGACGTTGAGGCAGCGCCAAGATTTCTGGCAGGCCGTCTATCCGCTGCACTACTACGCCGGCCCAGACAATTCCTGGGGCGGGGATCCCTATGCCCGGCCCGGCCTGGCCCGCTGGTCACGGCAATTTAACCTCAATCCCCTGATGGTGGCGGCCTTGATCCGGCAGGAATCCCGCTTTGAGCCGGAGATCGTCTCGGCCTCAGGGGCGCTGGGCTTGATGCAGGTGATGCCTGCCACCGGGCGCTGGATTGCCCAACAAATTGGCCTAGCCCAATACAGCCTCACCAACCCCGCCGACAATCTTTACCTGGGATCCTGGTACTTCGACTACACCCACCGCACCTATCAAGACAACACCCTGCTGGCCCTGGCCAGCTACAACGGCGGCCCCGGCAACGTGGCCAGATGGCTGAGCCGCTTTGGCTTTGAAGATCCGGATGTGTTTGTGGAGCAGATCCCCTTCGCCGAAACGCGGGGCTATGTGAAGTCTGTCTTTGGCAACTACTGGAACTACTGGCAGCTCTACACCCAGGAAGGGCGCACTTTGGTCGGCCAGCGCCTGCACAACCCCTCCTCGTAGAGAGAGCGTCCCCCAGGGTATTCTGGGAGAGTGTCTGGGCAAAGTTTGACGGTGCCGTTTGCATTGACGGGACGGGGTTCGATGATCTCTGGGCTTGAACAACAGGAGGGCGTTCGCGGTGGGGAGCACTCTCAGGGAGCAACTGAGAAGCAGATTGCCCGGCAGGAATTGGCTGTGGACTTCATCCGCCATGGCATAGCCGAAGAACCCCGGCCAGAAGTTGAGGATGCCTTGCGAGCCCTTACAGACGAAGGTCGCAAGCGCTGCCGCAAGGTGGCCCGCCAGCTCAAGAGCATGGGCTGGAAGTGGGATCTCCTGCTCACCAGTCCCCTGGTGAGGGCGCGGCAGACCGCCGAGATCTTGTTGGACGAGAACCTGGCCGCAGCGGTGGAGGTGTTTGAGCCGCTGGCTCCGGGCGGCAGTTTTGCCGACCTGGTGCGCTGGCAGGCAGAGCGGGGATCCCTCACGTCTTTGGCCCTGGTCGGTCACCAGCCGGATCTGAGCCTGTGGGTGCAAGCGGCTGTTGGGCTAAACCCGGCCAATGCCCACGCGATCACCCTTAAAAAGGCGGGCCTGGCCCAGGTGCGCTTTGCCGAAGGCCGAATTGACCACTGCCAGGGATCCCTGACTTTGTTGCTCTCGCCCAAGGTGGTGTTGCGCTAGGCAGCCGTCCCAACGCAAACTAAGTCGGCCAGAGGTCGTGCCCGGATCCCCAGGCTCAGCGCTGAGAAGATGTTAGCCGCTCTCCCAGCAATTGCACAGAATAGGCCGCCAGCCCCAACCCCACCATGGCAAACATGAAGGCGATCAGGGAAACGGAACCGACCAGGAGATAACGCACCAGGATGCTGATCCCGCGCGCCAGCGATCCAGTCTCGACATCGATTGGCGGCAATTTGGTCACCATCGAGAGCAGCAGTTGCAAGAACCCGTAGCCCAGACTGACGGCAATGGTGGCCCCCAAGAGGGCACTGAAAGGATGGGGGGATCCCTGTGAGGAGGAAGACATGGGGCAGCACTGGAAAACTCACCTTTATTCTAGGCTGCAGGTACAATGTGGGAGTTTCTTGCCGGCAAGCCTAGCGATGATGGAGAGCGGAGCTGGAGTCGGATCCCACTACGAGGTCTTGGGCGTTTCCGTCCTGGCGACGGCGGAAGAGATCAAGTCTGCCTACCGTCGTTTGGTCAAGTACCACCATCCCGACAGCCTGCTGGCCAAAAAAGATCGGGCCACCTCCGAGCGCATCCGCCAGATCAACGCTGCCTACGCGGTGCTCAAGGATCCGCAATCTCGCCGCGACTACGATCGGCAACTGCACTCCAGCCACACCTCACCCCGCCCTCAGCCGACGGGATCCCCTGGCGAAACCGTCAGCCAGGAAGCCATCGCCCGCGCCGCCTGGATCCGACAGGTCTACACCCCCCTGAACCGAGTTTTGGGGCCCTTGTTGTCTTCTCTGAAGCCTCAGTTAAATGCTTTGGCGGCAGATCCGTTCGACCCTGACCTGTTGGAGTCCTTTGAGGCTTATCTGGAAGAGTGCGGCCAGAAGCTGGCCCAAGCTCAGCAGATCTTTCGCCGCCTTCCCAATCCCAGCAGCTTTGGGGGTGTGGCTTCCCGCCTCTACTATGCCCTCAACCACTTGGAAGACGCTCTGGAGGAGCTGAAGTATTTCCCGCTGAACTTCGATGAACGCCACTTGCACACCGGACAAGAGCTATTTCGGCGGGCAAAAGGGCTGCGCCTGGAAGCCATGGATGTCTACGCCAAGAGTTCACCCTAGGCCAGAGCGGGATCCCCCTTTGGGCAAAGCGGGACGAGGATCGTAGGGGGTGGGAATGTACTGCACGGAAGGACGGCCCATGCTGGCCTGGGGGTACAAGTCCATCAGGGCGTAGATCTGGGGCGGCAACTCGGTGGAGATGGGCAGGCCCAGCTCCCGCGCTTCTTCAGCAGTGATCGGGTAGTCGTGGGTCACCCGACCGCTGGTCAGGTACTGGATCAGAGGCTCAATGCGTTCGGGGGCAATTTTGCGCTTGGGCACATCGTCCTTCAGGAGATCCCGCACGAAGTTCTGCACCTGTTGCATCGCCTTGCGGGCCAGATCCGCCAGAATTAAGGTCTGGTCGTCGATTTCGGCAATGGGTTTTTCCGCCACCACCTGCAGAATGCTGGCGGCAGCATACCCCCCCAACTGCGGATCCACCGGCCCCAGCACGGCGTTAGCATCCATGACAATTTCATCGGCAGCCAGGGCCAACATCGTCCCGCCCGACATAGCGTAGTGGGGCACAAATACCGTCACCTTGGCCGGGTGCCGGATCAGGGCGCGGGCAATTTGTTCAGTAGCCAGCACCAGGCCGCCAGGGGTGTGCAGAATCAAATCAATGGGAGTATTGGGCGGGGTGAGGCGGATCGCCCGCAACACCTGCTCCGAGTCCTCGATGCTGATGTAGCGGGAAACCGGGATCCCCAAAAAACTGATCGACTCCTGGCGGTGGATGAGCAAAATCACGCGGCTGCCCCGCTTTTGCTCCAACTCCCGAATGGCCAGCAAGCGCCGGAACTCTTGCGCTCGCCGGTTCAACAGGGGTTGCAGCGAGCTGAAGATCAAAAAAATCCAAAATAAGCTGCCCCAGTCCACTTTCGCGCCTCAAGCGGGATCCCTTTGCTTCCAGCATAGAGGATACGGAACCTCTGGCAATCCGGGGGCCTCACGCGTTGGGTTCAGACGCCGCAAAAAAGCGATCCAAAGCCCGCAGCAAATCCGGTACAGAAGTTTGGTCAATCCAGGAGCGAATGTAAGCCTGCTGCTCCGCCAAGTTCTCAACACGGCCCAGCTTTTGCATGGCCAAAAGGCGGCTTTCTGCCTCGGCGCGGTTGGTTTGTAAGTCCAGCCGTTGATCGGGGGTGAGCGGATGCTCTGTCTGGGCCAACAGGTGGTCGGCCACCATCATCAACAGCAACGGCCCCGCCAATTCCACCTGAGACTCGGCTTCCGGCTCAGAATCGGGCCCGGCAAGATCCTGGAGATCTTGAAAGAGATCCTGCCCCAGTTGCAGCAGCTCTTCTGCTGAGGCAGCCCGCAGCTCCCTCTCGGCAGCCGCCCGCAGCGGCTCTGGGGAAACCTGGTGGTGAGCGGCCAATTCTGCCAGGGCCTGTTCCCATTGATCCCGTTGGGCTTGCAACACAGCTCTCTCTTGCGGAGAAAAATCCAGCCGCTCCAGCAACACCTGCAAAGCCACAGCCCCCACCAACAGCGGCGGAAAGCGCAACAGGGTAGAGTCGGATCCCGCCTGCTCCAAAAAGGCTTCCAAATCCGGGCCGGCTCCCCTGTCGAGCAAATCCTGCAGGTAAGCCAGCACCTGCGGCGGCGAGGTCAACCTCAGGATCCCTCGGGCCTGCGCCCGCAACTCTGCCGGGATCCCAAGGGTTTGCAATTGGGCTTCCGCCTGCGCTTGCGCTTCAGCGATCAACTCTGGCAGATCTGCCGTCGCCTGACCAGCCTGTAACAGGGCCTGGCTGGAGTCCCGCAGCAAGCCGGCTGCCTCCACAAACAGCAGCAACTGAGGGATCCGTAGCGTGGGCAAAACCATGTTAAGTAAGCCTCAGATCCGTAGATTCTGGATCGGCTGGCGCAGCAGGACGAGTTGAGTTGGGCTTGTGCCAGTGCAGGCCAATCAGCGCATCGTACAAAAAGCTCCAAAACTCTCCCTTCTCCCAGATCCCCAGCGTTTGCTGGCAGTTGCGGGCGTCCAGCTCAGGTTTGGCCGCCCAGTAGGCTGCCTGATATTTGTACCAGGGAACCGAGGGCCAGAGATGGTGGATCAGGTGATAGTTTTGCCCCAGCAGCAGAATGTTGGTCAGCCAACCGGGATAGACGCGGGCGTTGTGCCACCGCTCTTGAGATTGAAAGGGACGATGGGGCAGGTAGTCGAAAAACAGGCCCAATAGAAAGCCCATGATAAAAGCAGGGGGCAGCCAGTAGTTCATGATGTAGTCGGTGTAGCCAAAGTGAATGGCCAACGCAAACGTCAGAACCACCACCAGTCGGCTCAGCCCCCATTCCAGCAGATCCCAGCGGCCTTTGCGCCAGAGCTGCCGCTTGAAAAAAAACACCTCGTGATAGAAAAAGCGCGGTGCGATCAGCCACAGCGGCCCGCCCGTGGACACATAGTGATCGGGATCGTCTTCGGGGTGGTTGACATGGGCGTGGTGCTGCATGTGCACCCGCTTAAAGACCGGATAGACAAAGCCCTGCAACAAGGCAGAGCCGTGACCCAGCGCCTCGTTCAAAAAGCGGTTGCGGTGGGCCGAGCCGTGAGAGGCATCGTGGATCACCGTGCCCAACACATAGAGGGCGACAAAGTTAAGCCAAAACACCAGCCAGCGGGGCCAATGCCAAAAGGCGTACCCGCCAAAGCAAGAGGCCGAAAGCACCACCGCCGCCAAAAACATCAACAGGGTGGGGTTCCAAAATTCCGGCGGCGGCCCCAACAGCTCACGGGGTAACGCAAAAGGCTTGGGATCCGGTTGCGGAGTCGCAGCAGCAGTCATCGGCAGCCATCCTTGGGTGTGCACAGCGCAGACGGTGAGGATGGATCAAGGCAAAAGAGCCAGTTCATCACCTGCAAAGCGGGGGAAGAGAAGGATTTGTTAACTTTCGTTAGTATACGGCAGAGATCTGCGCCCAGACCGGATTTTTCTTGCCAACTCCAGCCCGTCCAGGCTGTTCCCGGCGAGGGGTAGATCGGCCATGGAGCCAGAAGAAGCCACAGTGTGAGGTTTTGTTGCGGCCTCTGTTGCAATTCATGTGGGGATCCCCTTGGGAGTTGCGGAATGGGGGTAATCTAGGGGGCGGTTAACCTGAGCCGAGGATGAAAACCATGATGCCCGTTGTTGTGCCGTTGGCCATGACTGCCCACACCAGCTCTTGGTCGCCTTTGAGTGCCGTAACCATCTTTCTCTGCACAGGTCTTGCCTACTTGATCTTCAAGTCCTCTTCGGGAGCGGCCTCAGAAACGGGGCCAGTGCTGGGGATGACCTGGCCGGAAGTGCTGGGGGTCGCCAGCTTCGGCCATCTGCTGGGCGCGGGAGTGATCTTGGGCCTCTCCAACATGGGAGTTCTCTAGGTCACCATCTCCTTCACATTTCTTGACTTTAGCCGGGATTCCGGCCCGACAATGTTAAAATCCCTGTCAATTCTGAAAAGAGCAGTTTCTCCAACTCCACTTTCTTCTTGTCGAGGTTTGTTGTCATGCCTGCGATAATGCTCCTGGCGGCTTTGCCAGAAGGCTATGAGTTGTTCGATCCCCTGATCGACATTCTGCCGATCATCCCTGTTTTGTTCTTTTTGCTGGCTTTTGTTTGGCAGGCGGCGGTGGGCTTTAAGTGAAGCCCTCGGAATCTGCGATTGGCAACTACGGACTTCGAGACTGCTTCCGCTTGCCCCTCTTCCTCTGGCAGGGGGGCAGTTTTAGCTGGGGCAAGTTTAGGGCGGGCCACTGTGCCGCAGGCCTGACTTTCTGCCTTGCAAAGTTAAGACTGGCCGGCTGGGGTTCAGGGCTCGCGGTCGAGGGCGCCGGTAATCCAGAGCACCCCTGCTAAGCAGACGAAGTGGGCAAAGGTAACGTTGATATTGGCAGCCAATAGCAGCACTCCTGCTGTCTGGGTGCTCAGCGTGCGGGTAAACAGCCGCACCAGCAGCTCTCCCACCTGCGCCTCCATGGCGATGAGGGCGAGGAAAGCGCCGATCAGGCTGACATAGGTAACCAATTGCAACTGCTTGGGCAGATCCAACTGGCTTGGGGTAGCGGCAGACACTGAGCGGCGCTCCGCCTGGAGCAGGTAGCGCCAGTTAAAGAAGAGACCGGCTGCCAGGGTTAGAAGGGTAAACAGGGTAAACCAGAAGGCGATAAAGGCCCCCATCGAGTCGTCGCGATAGAGGGTATTCTGGCCAACTAAAAATCCCAGCCAGAGCAGCAGAGCCGTTGCCCCCAGAACCGCCTGAAACCAGAACCCGAAGCGGCGCGTCAGGCGCAAGCGAGACTTCATGCGCTCGACAGCCGCCCGTACTGACGGCGACATAGGCTCGTTCATTGCTCTCCCCCCGCTCTCTACGGACGAGCACCGACCTCCGCTTCCAGCCTACCGCTATCTTCCGTCCCCCGTCACATCCGGGCAAAAGCGCTGCAGGGGATCCAAGGGGGGGGTTAGGGTTTGGAGCTAGGGCTCACGCTGGGATCCCCGCTTTGCAGGCGCAGGATTTCGGCTTCGATGCGCTGTTGGAGGTCTCTGCCTTCTTCGGAGCGAATCAACAGGGTGATGCGGTTGTATTCGGGCACGGTCATGCCGTGGCGGGTGATGATCTCGGTGGCGGTGCGAATGAACTCCCGCCGGATTTGATCTTTGCTGGCCGGATCCGCGGTGGCCTGGGAGCGCTGCTGGGCCTCTTGTCGGTGGGGCTCCATCTCCAAAACGATGCGGGCATACTTGGCGACCTGTTCATCGGTCAAAACCAGAGAGGTAGCGGCGGTTTGGGCTACGGCAAGGGAAATGCTCAAGACAGGGATCCAGGTGCAGACCCAGATCAGGCCCACCAGCCCTTTTTGGGCCACGCTGGGCATCGAGAATGCCGTCCATCGTCTCCGACTTGCTTGACCTGACACCGCTGCTATCTCCCCACCCAATAACGAACTCTCTCTGTGGTTGCCGGCGCTTTTGGGAGCCCCCTTTCTTTTGGTGTAGCTTTCGCTGTTACCCAGATTCAACCCACTCCCAGCCAACCGTGCAGGCTCCGATGTTATCTAGTCTTCCCCAAAAGAAGCCAGGGATCCCCGACCGGCACCGGAGCTTGCTTTATCCATTTGACCCAAAAGCGGCCTTTAGGTTCCTGTTGCAGCCTGGAACCGCCCAGAAGGGAGGAGCCTCTGGGATAATGAGGATGAATTGCTGGTTGTTGCCCCTATGAACTTGGAACGTCGCCCGGTTTTCCCGTTCACCGCCATTGTCGGCCAAGAGGAGATGAAATTGGCTCTGCTCCTCAACGTCATCGATCCCCGCATCGGTGGGGTGCTGATCATGGGGGATCGCGGCACGGGCAAATCCACCACCATCCGCGCCTTGGCAGATCTGCTGCCCCAGATCGAGGTTGTCAAAGGGGATCCCTTCAACAGCCACCCGCGGCAGCGGGATCTGATGAGCGACCAGGTGTGGGAACGCCTGCAGGCGGGAGAAACGCTGGAAGCCACCTGGATCCAGGTACCGATGGTGGATCTGCCCCTGGGAGCCACCGAAGACCGGGTCTGCGGCACCTTGGATATCGAGCGGGCTCTCTCCCAGGGGGTGAAGGCCTTTGAGCCGGGGCTCTTGGCCAAGGCCAACCGCGGCATCCTTTACGTAGACGAGGTGAACCTCCTGGACGACCACCTGGTAGACGTGTTGCTGGATGCGGCGGCCTCTGGCTGGAACACGGTGGAACGGGAGGGGATTTCCATTCGCCACCCGGCCCGCTTTGTCCTGGTGGGATCCGGCAACCCCGAAGAGGGAGAATTGCGGCCCCAACTCTTGGATCGCTTCGGTATGTTCGTGCGCATCGAAACGGTGCGGGATCCGGCCCTGCGAGTGCAGATTGTGGAGGAGCGCAGCCAGTTCGACGCCGATCCCCAGGCGTTCTTGGCCAAATACGCCGAGGCCCAGCAACACTTGCGGGAGCGCATTGAAAAGGCCCAGCACCTCTTGCCCACTGTGATGGTGGATCCTGAGTTGCGCCTGAAGATCTCCGGCGTGTGTGCGGCTCTGGAGGTGGATGGGCTGCGGGGAGATATCGTCACCAACCGGGCGGCCAAGGCCCTGGCGGCTCTGGAGGGGCGCAGCGAGGTCACCATTGCCGATATTCGCCGGGTAATCAGCCTGTGTTTGCGCCACCGCCTGCGCAAGGATCCTCTGGAAACCATCGACTCCGGCTACAAGGTCGAGAAGGCCTTTAGCGAGGTGTTTCAGGTGAGCCTGGAGAGCGCTGCTTAGCCTCCCCCTCACCCCCAGCCCCTCTCCCACCCTCACCCCCAGCCCCTCTCCCAAAGGGAGAGGGGAGCTAGGCGAGTAGGGTTTCTAGTTTGTCGGCAATGGCGGCAATCCAGGCTTGCTCCTGGCGGCTGAAACTGCGGGGGGTGTCGCTGCCCAAGATGAGGCATCCCTTCTGGCCGATGGGCTGGCAGAGAACCGCCTGGGATCCGGGGGGCAGCAGGCCCTCGAACTCGGCGCGGGCCGGGAACAGTTTCAAATCCACCAGATAGACGGGCCGTCCGGTCTGCAACACCCGCTGCAAGATGCTCTGGGGCCGGATGGAGGGCAACTGGCCGGGGCTGGCCAGGATCCCCCGCTGCAGTAGGGTGCGCCCCTCCACCCAGATCACTACCGTGCGGGCAGCAGTGGTGCTAAGGAGGGTGTGGGAGGCCCAGGCCAGCTCCAGTTTTTCGCTCTCGGAAAGGTCGGGGTGCCAATCGCAGCCTGAACTCCCCTGCAGGGGGGATGCCTGGGGGGGACGGGGCTGGATCTGCTGCCACAGCAGGCCGGTCAGGATCAAAATGGCGCTGAGGAGGATCCCCAAAGCATCAGAGCGGGACTGGCTGGCGAACAGTTCCGGCGTAAAAGCCAGTCGGTTAATAACCAAGAGGGCGCTGCCCAAAAGGCCGGTCACCAAAGGCAGATGCCTCAGCCAGCGGTTGGGATCCCGGGAAGCTGGAGTGGATTTAACCCTCAAAGCAGGCAGACGTATCTAAGAGTGCCCAGTAAACCCAGTCTAGAGCTATCCAAGGCGTTAGAGACGGCTCCAGATGCCGAGTCGCTCTTGGCGGGCTCTTTTTTGCAGGCCACCGAAGTAGCTGTCGTATTTAATGTTGTGGCTGTAGGGGATGATGCGGGCCAGGCCGTTGCGCACCAGCATGGCGTTCATCTGCTGGCCCTCCAGCCAGACGTAGGCCTCCACCAAGCCGGTGGCATCGACGTTGCGCAGCAGCTTGTCCCCTTCCAGCTTGACGGTGCGGCGCAGGATACGCTCCCGCATCAGCTCAATCGCCTGCTGGTAAAAGGGATCCTCCTCCGGCCTGAGGCCCTGGATCCCGGCCAAGCGGATCAGGCGCAGTTTCTGTTCCCCTTCGATCTGCACCACCAGCGTGTCACCATTGACTACGCCCACCACCACTGCCTCGGGGTAGCGATCGAAATAGTGGTTGTCGAAGTAGAAGAGGGTGTCGGGCACGACCCGCCGCTCCCCCAACCCGTGGCCGGGAAAGGCGGGCAGGGCCAGGAGCCATCCCAACACCGCCGAGCCAAAAGCAATACGCCGGAACATGTCTTTCCCCCTTGCGGATACCGGCCCCCTTCCCCCAGGGAGCCTTTACCGGCAACACCTAAGGCGTAATGGTAGCGGCAACTGCCTGGAAGACAACCCCTTACCAGGGATCCGATGGCCGGTTTTGGCGATGGGGATCCCTTTATGGATGAGGGTTTTGGGCGAGAAACTCCCGATCCAGGGGCAGAGGGGCAACCGGCTGGGTGAGAGTAAACTGGCCGCTGACAATCCACTGTTTGAGGATCTCGGCAACTTGCATTGAGCGGCGCAGGCTGGCCAGAGGAGCAGTGCGCACCTTGCGGCCGTTGAGGACAATGTAGCCGGATTTGAGCTGGGCATAGCTCACCAGGCCAAAGGTGGGCCGCACCCGCCGGGGAATGGAAAAGTCGATCACCGGCGCCACCAGTTCCTCATCCCGGACAGCAATGGGCTCCAGATCGGCAGGGGAGAGGATGGGGATGGGGATCCCGACCCCCAACATCAGGCTGGGGCCGTAGTTGCGGAAGTAGCAGCCTCGCACCCATTCCGCTTGCATCTGTTTGGCGTCGCCAATGAGGGCCAAGGTGGCCGCCGGGCCGATGGGGGTATGGTTGGGCAGCCGCTTTTGCCGCGGGAAGTGTTGGGTGCCTTCCCAGGCGATGTAGCCGCTGCCGCCCCCCAGAAAGATGCGGCTGCCGATCCCCACCCGGCGCAGGAGGGGGTCGTTGAGGAGGGGGGAGAGCTCGCCTGGGTTGGAATAGACGGCATTGCCCAGGTGCGGCTCCAGCAGGCCCAAATAGGTGTACAAGGGCCGATCCCCGCCGTTGACGCCGACAATGAAGTTTTGGTAGGCGTTGCGGGGGTTGAACAAGTAGAACTGGTTAAGCTGATCCCGTGTCAGGGTGGACTCGTAGTCGGCGCGGGGATAGCAATCGGTTACCTGGCCAACAGCCCGCAGGTGCACCCGCTTGCCGGCCACCAGATCGGCGATAACATGGCCGCCCCCATAGGGGTGCTCGGCTTGCTCACTGGGCTGGGCCGCCCCGATGTAGAGATCCACGGCGCCAAACCCGGCATAGGCGGGCACCCCGTTCAACCAGGCTTGGCGAATCTTAATGGGCGGATCCGTATGGCCCAGGTTGAGGATTGCCCCTGACGACTCCATTGGCTCAAAGGTGCCCGTGGTTACCACATCCACCTGCTCAAAAGCCTGCTCAATGCCCAGGGTGGCCAGCTTGGCTTTGGCCTCTAGGGCCGTCCACACCCGCGCCTGGCCTTTGGCAATGCGTTGGTTAATCTGGTCTAGAGTTCTTTCCATGGAGTGCAAGAGGCAGTCCGCGTCCTTTGAGGCAGCGTTCCCGAATGGCTGATCAATGGCTGTATGAATAGCTTAGATGGCTGGGGAGGGCTCAGGAAGGTAAGCCGCTGGCTGGGGCAGTACGGGCCGCTGCTGCCGGCTCTGAGCCTGGTAGGTCTGATCTACGGCGGTGGGCTGCTGCTGGCCCTGGCCCAGAGTGTCGGCCTCTACGGCTTGGGGAGGACGGGGTTGAGCCTGCAGGGATACGGGGAGCTCCTGGGAGATGCCGAGGTGTGGGGATCCCTGCTGCTGAGTCTGGGGCTTGCTTTGCTGGCGACCGGGTTGGCGCTGGTTTTGGGGTTGGGATCGGCGCTGTTGTTGCGGGGGCTAGGGGGGTGGGCCATCTGGCTGGCCCAGTTGACGTTGCCGGTTCCCCATTTGGTGGGGGCGGCGGGAATGTGGCTGTTGTTGGCTCCCAGCGGTTGGCTGGCGCGGCTGGCCTTCCAACTGGGGTGGATTGCCTCGGATCAGGATTTCCCGCTCTGGGTGAACGACCGCGGCTACGTGGGGGTGTTGCTCTACTGGCTCTGGAAGGAGATCCCGTTTGCCGCTCTGGTGGCGCTGACGCTGCTACGGGGAATGGGATCCGAGCTGGAGCAGCAGGCGCGCCTGTTGGGGGCCTCTGCCGAGCAAGCGTTTTGGCAGGTAACGCTGCCCTTGCTCAGGCCGGGGCTGCTGGCCACCGGGATCCTCATCTTTGGTTTTGTCTTCAGCGCTTTTGAGATCCCGCTGCTTTTGGGGCCCACCTACCCCCGCACCTTGCCGGTGCTGATCTACCAGCGTTTTACCCATATCAATTTGGAGCAGCGGCAGCAGGCGGTGGCGTTGGGGGTGATCCTGCTGGCCATCTCGGCCGCGGTGGTCAGCCTGATGGCGGGGCTGTTTGCGGCCAGGGGAGCCTTCTTGCAGCCGCCGGGGAGAAAGCCGTGAAAGGACGCCGCGCCTGCAGCCTCTCTGGATGGATGGAGGGATCCCTGCTCCGCTTGGGGGTGGTCGGGGTGACCTTCCTTTGGGCCTTGCCCTTTGGAGTGCTGGGCCTCTGGGCTTTTACGCGGGCCTGGTTTTTCCCCGATGCCCTGCCGCAGGCGTGGAGCCTAGCCGGCTGGCAGGAGTTCCTAGAGCGGGGATCTCAGCTCAGGGCAGCCTTTGGCCAGAGCTTACAAATTGCCCTGCTCACCACTCTGCTGGCCCTAGGGGTGGGGATCCCGGCGGGACGAGTTTTGGGCACCCGCCCGCTGCCTGCTTGGCTGCGCCTGCTCTTGCTGTTACCGGTCATCACCTCTCCTCTGGCTGTGCTGATGGGGATCCAAGGGGTGCTGATCCGCCTGCGCCTGGAAGGCACCCTGTTGGGGGTGGTTTTGGTGCATCTGATCCCGACCATCCCCTACATGGCTTTGGTGATGGGCAGTGTGTTTGCCCGCTTCGACCGCAGCTACGAGGCCCAGGCCCGCTGTTTGGGGGCGGATCCCTGGCAGGTGTGGTGGCAGGTAACGTTGCCCCTCGTGGCCCCTGGAGCAGCTATTGGGGCAGCCTTTGCCTTTTTGATCTCTTGGAACGAATTTTTGCTCACCTTTTTCGTCGGCGGTGGGCGGGTGCTCACCCTGCCGATGTTGCTCTACAGCCTCTTGCAGGGGGGGAACCACACCTCGATGGCCGTGGTGGCCCTCCTGTCGGTGCTGCCGGGATGGCTGGCCCTGTTGGCAGCCAGTTTCTGTTTGGGACAAGCGGTCGGACTGGCGCCCACCGCGATCCCAGAGGAAGGGAATTAGTATCCTTTCAAGGCCAAGTTAGGAGTTTGCAGAGCGGCTTCCACCCGCTGCACCTGGGTTTTGAAGCTGCCGTCCTGCTCCAGCCATATCTGCCTCAAAGCCGGGGGGATCACGTCCAGGCCAAACCGAGGGCTCTTGGGGCGAAATTGCACGCAGGTGGAAGGACAGGCCAAGTAATCGACCCCCTGCCGGCGGCGGTGCAGGTCTTGGTGGATGTGGCCGAAGAGCACCAGGCGAATGTGGTCGAACTCGTCCAAAACCCCAAACAGCCGCTCCGGCTGCTGCAGGGCACTTTGGTCCAGCCAGGGAGAATCCACCGAAAAAGGAGGATGGTGCAAGGCCAGCAAAACATGGTGTTGGGCGGCTTTGCTCCGCTGCAATTCTTGTTTCAGCCACAGCAAAGTGCGCTCCGTCAGGTAGCCGCTGTCTTTGCCCGGCACTAGAGAGTTCAATAGAATCAAGCTCCAGTTCTCTCGACTGAAGCTTTTCTCCCCGTGTACCCGCTCGGCGCGGAGCTCTGAGTTCATGTTATGAAGGCGATCGTGGTTCCCCGCCAGCCAATAGGTGTCGATGGGAAGAGCTTGCAGATGCTCTCGCAAACGGGCGTAGGCGGCGGCGCTGCCATCTTGGGCGAGATCCCCGGTGAGCAGCAGCACATCCGGCAAGGGATCCAAGGCGGCAATGGCCTTTTGCACCTGCAGAAAAGAGGTCTCTGTGTCCACCCCCAGCAGCCGCTGGTGTGGCTTGGCAAACAGATGCAGGTCGCTGATCTGAACCACGTAAACAGTCATGGAAGCGGCTGGAGAGAGGCGGGATCCCCTCTATAAAAAACACCACCGTTTTAGCACCGGATTCCCGGCTGGGATCGGCAGGCAACTTCATCTGGAAGGCCCAGCTTTAACTTGCCCAAGTCCGCCCCGTCCCCTTCATGAGAAAATCCTCAAGAAAAAGCTTCAGGAAACATTTAGAGAACGGCCCACATTCCTAAAAGCGGCTTGCACCTGCGGCCAGCGGGATTCTTGGGTGGAGGCCGTCAGAGTATAAAGGCGATGGTGGCGCACGGTTACCGTCACCACTTCATGGCGAAGCTGGGATCCCATGTCGGTTTGGTATTCAAGCAGGTAGTAGGGCTGACCTTGCCGCTCAAAGGCTTCGGCAGCCAACAGCTTGGCGGAGCGACCGGATCCCTCAGGAGCGATGATCTTCTCTGCCACCAACTGCCCCACCTCGTCCGGGCCACCCAGGTCGGCGATCGTCTCTCCCTTATCAAAGGGGGCGATCATCAAGCTGACATTCTCCGTCTCGTACACCAGGTCGCGCAGCAGCACCGTCGGCCCTTTCCCCGGCCCGAGCTTGAGCGCCACCATACCGTTGGGATAGGCAAAGGCAAAGGCCCCGCTGGGATCCCTGTAGGCCCGCAGGTTGGAGCCTGCAGAGCAGGCACTGGTCAAAAGGCTGAGGCAGACACAGAGCAGCAATAACGCTCTGGACAGCCGTAGAACCAATCGGGCAGAATGCCCGCCCTGTGCTGCTGGCATCGCTGGGATCCTCCCCTCAGATGGGTTACCTATCCTTATCATCCTAGTACGAGCGCATCAGCGCTAGCCCGTTGACCCTCAATGGCAAGGCTCCCCCTTGTACAGCACGGCTACCGCATGGGCTCAGACGGAGATGTTCGGCCCAGTTGCCGAGGAACCCGGAAACAGGGGATCCCCAGAATGGGAAGCTGCTGCCGCTATTGAGGGAGCCGCTTCTCGAAGTCCAAATCTGGCAGCGGCAGGTTGGCCGGCGCGCCCCCCTGGCCCGTCAGCATCGCCAAGCGGCGAGAGATCTCATCGTCCATGGCCATCTCGTCCAGTTGAGCGGCAATTTGCTCGCTGCGATCTTCCGAAAGCTCGCTCAGGGCGCGGGCCTTGAGCTGGCGAGCCTGGACAGCGTTTTTGGCTGCCTCAAATTGCGACTTGGCTGAGTCGATGTTGTAGGAATTGTTGACACGGGTCATCTGCTCGAGAGCTTGGTTCACCTCGTTGATGTCTTTGAGGTTGCTCAGCTCGCTCTTGTAGGCGGCCAGTCGCTCCTTTTCGCGGGCCAGCTTCTGCTTGGCCGCGTTGACATAGCGCTCGGCAGTTTCCACATTCTCTTTGAGGGGGCCGAGAATGGCCTCAATTTGCAGCGCTTGGGACATGGCCAAGCGGGCCGCCTCTTGATCGCCCCGTTGGGCGGCCAGGCGAGCTTTGTTCTCCAGAGCCTGGTACTCCCGCACCTTTTGCATGTACTTCTGCTCGGCCCGCTGATAGGCAGCCACTTGGGTGGCAACGGCTTCGGTGAGACGCTGAACCGTTTCCTGCATGGTGCGCAGGGATTCTTCCGCCACCATCACTGCCCCTGTGCCCCCTTTGTCCACGGGGAGCCCCCACAGCCAGTTCCAAGTTCCGACGATGACGCTGCCGGCCCGTTGCCCGAAAATGCCGTAGATGATCTTGCGTGCACCCATGACCTGACCCTCCTGTTTGCTCTTGCCTCTACTGTATTTAACTTTCTCCGCAACTGACAGATCTTCTAGGGATCCGGCAAGTGGACAAATTCAAACCCCCGCTCCTTCAAAGCCGGGATCAACTGCCGCGCCACCTCAGCCACTTGGGATCCCCCCTGGATCCCATCATGGAGCACGATCAAGGAGCCAGGCTGTACCTGGGCCAGCACCCGCTCCACCACCACCGCTACCGGTGGTTCCAGCCAATCTTCGGGCACTACGCTCCACATGACTGGAAAGAATCCCCAGCGGCGCAGATCCACAAGCGTCTGCGGCCAAAACAAGCCATTGGGCGGGCGCACAGCCCGATAATCGCCGGGGATCCCGCCACAGGCAGCCACCAGGGCAGCTTGGCTGCGCTTCAGGCTCCGCCGCAGTTCGTCGGGGGCAAGCTGGGTAAAAGAGCGATGCTGCCAGCCGTGAAGGCCAATGCGGTGACCTTGCTGGCGGATCTGACGGGCTAGGTGGGGCCAGCGCTGCACCCGTTCTCCCAGGACAAAAAACGTGGCCGGCACCTGAAAATCCAGCAAAACCCGCAACAGAGCCGGGGTGTACTCGGGGTGAGGGCCATCGTCAAACGTGAGGGCCACCCGCCGAGCATGGGGATCTGCCGGCAGCTCCCACAGGCCCTCGGGAAAGAGGATCTTGAGGCCCCAATGCAGGGGTGGGTAGAAGAATGAGGGCAAGATTTGCCGAGAAGAAAAGAGCATTTCCGTTAGCCTGGCAAGTCTACAGATAGCTTGAGCCTAGAGCCAGTTCCCGGCAGCGTTGAGCGAGCAGTTGAAGCAACCCATTCAGCTAGAAACCGCAGAAGCCCCGCGCTCTGGCGTAGCCGGTCGCGAAGCGGGACGGAGTCCTTGCGTCGGGAGGAATGCGAGAAGCCGGACAACAATGTAGTTTACGTGTGACCGCCCACAGCAATCCAGTCGCAGCTTCTTCCAGCGTTAGCAATATAGGTCCATCTCTAGATCCATCTCTTGCGTAGGAAGGATCCCGCTTGGCTGAGGTTCACCTCATCAACTGCTGGGAAGCCAAGAGCCGGCACTAGGGCAAACTGGATCTATCTGGCCGTGCTGTCGCTATCTGGATCCCTTGCGGATCCCAACGAAGCAGTAAAATTGAGGTCAGGCTGACCGTAGAGGTGTCGAGTTGGCTGCCAAAGCCTGGAAACTGTTTTGAAAGCGAGGAAAACGCCGTGGAGCTAGCTGAGATTGAGGAGTTGATGAACAAAGCTGTGCAAGCCACACAGCGCTCCTTTAATACGGTACGCACCGGGCGGGCCAATGCCAGCCTGCTGGATCGCGTGCAGGTGGAGTACTACGGCGTGCCCACTCCCCTGAAGGCCTTGGCCAGCCTTACCACGCCAGACTCCAGCACTCTCTTGATCCAGCCCTTTGATCCCTCGACCTTGGCGGCCATTGAGCGGGCTATTGTCGCCTCTGACCTGGGCTTAACCCCCAGTAACGACGGTAAGGTGGTGCGCCTCAACATTCCCCCTCTGACGGAAGAACGCCGCAAAGAGCTGAGCAAACAGGTGGCCAAACTGGCCGAAGAGGGTCGGGTCTCGATCCGCAACATCCGGCGGGATGGCATCGACTCGGTGCGCAAGCGGGAGAAAAACGGCGAGCTGTCGGAAGATGAATCCAAAAGCTTGCAAGAGGATATCCAGAAACTGACCGACCGCTACATCAAGAAAATCGATGAGCTGCTGGCAGAAAAAGAAAAGGAACTGACCACTCTTTAAGGCTTTGTCCTTGAAGCACCCCTGCCAATTCATTTTTGGCCCACAGCAGTCAAGCGGCAGTTCTCTCCCTGTGGCCGGGATCCCAGGTTGGGCCAGGATGGAAGGAAGAAGGCGGCGGGCATAGCTGTCCATGGATCTGATCCTGTGCCATCAAGCGGCGGACTTCGACACCTTGGGGGCAGCGGTGGGGGCAGCGCGCCTGTACCCGGGAGCCCGCATTGCCTTGACCGGGGGATCCCTGCCGGGGGTACAGGAGTTTTTGGCCCTGTACCGGGATGAATTTCCCCTCATCGAGCTGCGTTCGGTGGATCCCCGCCAGGTGCAGCGGTGGATTGTGGTGGATTGCCACGATCCGGATCGCCTGGGCAAGGCCGCCGCTTGGGTGAATGTCCCCGGCGCGCAGATTGAGATTTTCGACCACCACCTCCAGGATCCGGAAACCCCGCCAGATTGCTTTTGGCCGCAGCAGCAGGTTACCTGCCATATCGAGGCTGTGGGATCCACCTGTACATTGCTGGTGGAGCGGCTGCAGGCTGCCGGGATCCCCCTCAGCCCTTTTGAGCGGCTGGCGCTGGCCTTGGGCATCCACATGGACACCGGATCCCTGACTTTCCCGGAAACCACCGCCCGCGATGCTGCCGCCCTGAGCTGGCTGTTGCAGCAGGGGGTAAACCTGGTCTTGTTGCGGCGCTTTTTGGGGGATGGCCTCACCCCCCAGATGCGCGAACTGCTCAGCCAGGGGCTGGCCCAGATGCAGGTAGAGCAGGTGGGGGAGTATCGCCTGGGAACGTGGCTGCTGGAGCTGCCGGAGTTTGTGCCCGGCTTGGCCGGCTTGGTGATGCGGCTGATGGATCTGACGGGGGTGGACGTGCTGCTCTTGGTGGCGCGGCAGGGGGAGCGGCTGAGCCTGATCGGGCGGGCACGGCAGGAGTTTGCCCGCCTGAGCCAGGTGATGGCCCTCTACGGTGGCGGCGGCCACGACTGTGCAGCGGCGGCCACGCTGAAAGCCAGCCCCGACCAGCCTTTGCCCGACCCGGCCCAAGTCCTGGCGGCCCTCAGCCAGGCGGTCAAAGCGCGGATCCCACCCCCGGTGACGGCCAAAGACTTGATGTCGGCCCCGGTGCGCACCATCCGACCGGAGATCACCATCGACGAGGCGCAGCGGGTGCTGTTGCGCTATGGCCATTCTGGCCTGGTGGTGGTGGATGCCCAAGGCCGCTTGGTGGGGGTGATCTCGCGGCGGGATATCGATATCGCCCTGCACCACGGGTTTGGCCATGCCCCTGTCAAGGGCTACATGACCACCGACGTCAAGACGCTCTCCCCCGACACGCCGCTGGCGGAGATCCAGCGGTTGATGGTGCAGTGGGATATTGGCCGCCTGCCCGTGCTCCAGGATGACCAGTTGGTGGGCATCGTGACCCGCACCGACGTGTTGCGGCATCTACACGAGCTGCCGGCCCTCTCGCCGCAGTTGGCTTCCCCTGCCCTTTCCTGCCCTCTGGATCTCACCTTCGCGGCTCTGTCGGAACGGCATCGACAGTTGCTGGAGCAGGCCGCCCGCATCGCCGATGAAAAGGGCCTGAGGGTGTATCTGGTCGGGGGAACGGTACGAGATCTGTTGCTGCACCGGTGGGGGCGCCCGCCCTCACCCAACCTGGAGCGGCTGGATCTGGACTTGGTGGTGGATGGGCCTTACCCCTTGGCTATCGCCGGGACAGATCCCCCAGGCTGGGGCTTGATTTTGGGACAAGCGCTCAAACAGCACTTCCCAGAAGCGCGGCTGGAGATCCACGGCAAATTCCAAACGGCGGCTTTGATCTGGCCAGGCGGCTTTTGTGTGGATATCGCCAGTGCCCGCACCGAGTTTTACCCCTACCCGGCCTCGCCCCCCGAAGTGGCCATGGGATCCATCCAACAAGATCTCTACCGGCGGGATTTTTCCATCAACGCCCTGGCCCTGCGCCTCAACGGCCCCCAGCGGGGACAGGTGCTGGATTTTTTCGGCGGACAAGCGGATCTGCAGCAGGGGATCATCCGCGCCCTGCACCCCAACAGCTTCATCGAGGATCCCACCCGCATCTATCGAGCAGTGCGCTTTGCGGTGCGCCTGGGCTTTAGCTTGGACTCGACCACAGAAAAATGGATCCGCGCTGCCGTGGCCAGTGGCCTGCACGATGCTGTCGGCGGGGATCGCCTCAAGCAAGAGCTGGCCTACATTTTCCAATCCCGCGATTGGCCGCAGGCTTTTGAGCGGCTGGCGGAATGGGGAGCCTTGCGCTGTATTCACCCCGACCTGGAGTGGGATCCCTCCCTGTGTCGGCGGTTGCAGCGGGTGGGCCGCTGGGCCCATCACTTTCGCCGCCGCTATCCCGAGCTGGGCTCCCAGGAGATCTGGCAACTGCGCCTCGAGGCTCTCCTCCTCACACTGCCCCAAGCGCCCCAGGTAGCCAACCAGCTCCACCTCACCCAAGCGGGCGTCGAACGCCTCAGCCAGTTCCCCCACTACCAAACCCTGCTGGCCCAACTGAATTCTGGATCCCTGTCTCCTGCCCAGGTGGTGCAACGGCTGCAGGGGCTGCGGATCCCGGCGGTGATTTTGTTGGCCAGCCTTGCCGACAAACCGGCCCGGCGACTGATCTGGCGCTACTTGCAGGAGTGGCACTGGGTCAAGCCGCTCCTCAACGGCCATGACCTGCGTCGTCTGGGCTATAGGCCAGGTCGCTCTTTCCAGGCGATCTTGGAGCAACTGCGTTGTCTCACCCTCAACGGCGAACTCACCACCCCGGCAGAAGCCGAAGCCTGGCTACAAGAACACTTTCCCTTGCCGCCAGCTCAACCCAGCGAGGAGCCCCATCAATCGAAATAGAAGAGAGTTACCAACTTGTGTTGCTCCTCGGCGTGCTTACAGGCATCCAGGAGCGTGACGCTGTCGTGAAAGACAAAGCAGATCAACTGCTGACACTTGCTGATGATCTCCAGATTGCACAGGCGGCTGGCTTCTGCCAGGGGAAGGTGGTCATTTTCGGGGTGCTCTACCAAATGCAGCACCTGCTCCAGGCTGGCCCGCGACTCTGCCGGCTGTCGCTCCAGGCTTTGCGGCAAGATCACCGTCAGCGATTTCATGTCCGCCCGCATCGCCCCCCGAATCACGGCCAGGTTGGTGCCAATGGCCCCAGAGGTGAGGATCTGGTTGCCGGTGAGGGCCAAAGCATAGCTGAGGGTCTCGATGAGGTACTGGTGGGTGATGGGCACGTGACGACTGCCCAGGATTGCCACTCGTTTCGGCCCAACTTGCTGAATCGCGGCCAGCTCCTGCAAAAAGGTGTCAACGCTGGTGGGAAGATCAATAGACTGGGTCAACGGGATCCCTCGGCAAACTTTCAAGATCTTGGCTAGGCTATGCTAGCCCAATTTTTCGCCTTGGGATCCGGCCTTATTGGGTCGCGGCCTCTACCAGCGCAACAGCGCGGCTGCTCCTTGGAATTCGTGGAGCAAGCGGTCTTCGGCCTCGCCACGGACAAACTCCAGCTTGGCGCCAAAATCGCGGGCCAGCACCCAGACCTGATCCCGCAGCGCCACCGGTTGCGGCTCTGGGCAGAGGAGCCGGGCCATCTCCTGGGTTCCCCCCACCGAGCCGTCTGGGCAGCGCCAGATGGTAGTCTCCAACCTCCAGGGCAGGACGAGAATTTCCACCCGACCCAGTTGGAGAGCGTCCAGCACCGCGTCCACGCCCCAAGCGCCGGGCTGCTCCCGAATCCGCTCCAACAAGGCCAGTTCCCCTCGGCGCTCGGCGGCCTCCAGGACGGGCAGCACCCGCTCGAGGATGTCTTGCGGTGTGGGGGCGTGGAAATTGGTCGGATGCCCCACCCGCGCGACGATGCGGTTGCGCAAGCCGCGGTTGAGGTAGCCCTCAAAGTGAGACACCTGCCAGGCTTCGCCCATAAGCACCAGGCGCTCGATGCCCAGGCGATCCACCGCTTTGTCGAGGGCGTGGGCCAGGCGCACGTAAAGCTTGTGCATCCAGAGGCTGACCTTGGCCGCTTCCCGCTCCTTGGGGGAGAGTTTGTCGAAGGTGCCGCCGCTGCGGGCGCGACGCTCGGCAACGACATTCTCGATGCGGCCGGCCAGCTCCTGGAGTTCTCGCCACTCGTCGGCGCTGATGTTGGCAAAGACTTCTGTGTCCTCCCGCAGTTCTCCCAAAAAGAGCTCGTAGAAGTGCCACCTGGCTCCGGACAGGTGCAACACCCCGGCCCGCTCATATTCATCGAAGGCGAAAATCAAAGGGGTCAAGTACGGCTCACCCCAGCGGGCTTCTACCCGCCCGTGGGCCAGATCCACTACGGGCAGCTCCACCTGCAGGTCGATTCGACGCAGCACTAGCTTGCCATCAGCGTTGCGGCTGGCAAAAAGAACTAAGGTGCGGGCGGAAGGGCGCTCCTGTTCCAGCAGGGCAAGGATTTGCTCGTAGAGAGAAGGATCCCGCTTGCCCTCCCGGAACTCCGGCAGCTCTTTGATAGCGTTCTTGATGCGTCCCACCCAGGCAAGGCGGGCGTTTTCAGGACGGGCAGGGTTGATGTCGGCGTATAACGAGAGCACCGGCGTGCTGCTGTCGCCAAAGGCAGCTTGCAAATCCCGGATCAGGGTGTTGAGCTCGTCCATGGTTTTGAAAGGGCTTCACTGCAAGATATCTAAAGTAGGGAATGCGACGGCAGATCCCTCAAGGGATCCCACGCAAGATGGAGCTCAGTTGGGCTTGGCCTTGGGGAGAAGATTCTGCCTGGATCTGGATAGTGTAGCTCATGTGGCTGTGAACACCCCTGCCCAGCCAATGGCCGTAGATAGGAGCGGCATCTCTGGGGTAGGCGCTGGCCGCCAAAGCCACATGGCCATCGGCCACGGCCAGCCCTTGGGTGGGATCGAACCCCCGCCAACCGGCCCCCGGCAGATACACCTCTGCCCAGGCGTGCAGATGACGATGCACAGGCTCTGTGGTCTCCCCCGCCGGCTGCGAAGAACCGACCTGGTAGCCACTGACAAAGCGTGCGGCCAAGCCTACGGTGCGGCAGACCTCCATAAACACCAGCGTCAGGTCACGGCAGGCGCCGGTTTTGCGCTGCCAGGTCAGGCCGGCGGGCCAAGGATCCCCCTTTTCCCGCAAGATGTGGCGGCACTCGGAGTAGATGCGTTGGTTAAGCGCCGGCAAAAAAGCCGTCGTCTCCCCCTGCACCTGATCCCAGAGCTCCCAGGCCAGGCTTTGGATGCCGGCATCTGCCTGGGTCGCCAGATAGGGCTGCAGTTGGGCTGCCAGCGTGCTGGGGTAGTTGATGGGAAGGTGGGTGGCCCAATCGCAGAGCAGATAGTCAAAGGGGTTGCGCCGCAGGGTGACCACGGTGGACTGGGTTTGGACGCGCAGATGTTCGGTGGGATCCCCAAACCAGAGCTGAACCGCCGCGTTGCCATCCAGATCCACCAGCTCCGATTGGCCTGCCGGGCGGGGATCCACCTGCAGATCAAAGGCCAAGAGGGCTTGGATCCCGTTGCAACGGGGTCGCAAGCGCACAGTGTGGGGCTCCAGTTGCACCGGACAACTGTAGCGGTATTCGATGAAATGGCGGATTTGAATTTGCACGGTTCGGTGAATGGATACTCCTCAGAGCCGGCCCAACCCCAGACGAACTAGGGATGGTCTTGCTTGGCCTGTTGCCAGAGAACTTCCAATTCCTGGAGACTGCGTCCTTTGAGCATGGAGCCTTTGCCATCGCCGGGCATGGATCCTGTCGGCTCCTGGGCCAGCTCTTCCATGCGCAAAAAACGACGGGCAAAACGCAGGTTGGTCTGAGCCAGCGCTTGGGCAGCATCCAAGCCATAGCAACGGCCCAAGTCGACCAGAGCAAACAGCAGATCCCCCAACTCGGCTGCCTGTCGGGCCGGATCGGGGGGATCCCTTTCCAATTCTTGGCGCAGCTCGGCTTCTTCCTCGCGGATCTTGGCCCAGATCCCCTTCACCGTTGGCCACTCAAATCCCGCTCCCACCACCTTTTGGGAGATCTTCAGAGCAGCCATCAGGGGGGGCAAACTTTGAGCATAGTGGAGCAGCTTTTGACCAAGGCTTTGATCCGGTTGCTCCTCTTGCTTGATCTGCTCCCAAGAGCGGTGCAGCTCGGCCAGGTCTGCCGGCACAGCCTCCCCAAATACGTGGGGGTGACGACGGATCAGCTTATCGGCAATCCGCGCCGCCACAGCTTCCAGATCAAAGTGGTTCTGCTCGGCAAAGATCTGCGACTGCAGCACCACCTGCAACAACAAATCCCCCAGCTCATCGGCAATCGCTGCCGGATCCCCGCCGCGAATGGCCGCTACCGCCTCATACGCCTCTTCGAGAATGTAGGGAGTAAGAGACTCTGGAGTTTGGGCCCGATCCCAAGGGCAGCCGTCGGGAGCACGCAACCGAGCCACAATCGCCGCCAAACGACTCAGGTGCAGAGTAGAGGCGGGACGCTCCAGATAAAGGTGGGCAAAATGGCCCGTTGTCTGCGGATCCCAGCTTTGAAGCGTCAAGGGGCCGGCCACCACCTCTAAGCCTTCTGCCAGCAGCGTAACAGACTGGACAGGGGCACAGACCTGTTGCAGAAAACGGCGTAACTCCCCCAGATCCTTTCCCCCACAGCTTTTCAGCAGCAGGGATCCCTGCTCCGCAGTAGACCACCGAGCCAGCGCCTGTTGCCAGTCGGGCTGAAGACTATCCAGCGTTTGCAGCATGGTCAAAAGGGTAGGTGCGGCCCAAATCCAAAAGGCGGCTGAGCTGCTCTAGATCGATGAAACTCAACTCCAAAAGAATCATCAGCAACGGCCCTTGCTGGCGATGCTGCAGCTTTTTGGCCAAACTCAGTTGAGAACGGTCGATAATACCCGTTTCCAACAGATATTCCTCAAGGGCTGGGGGGGGAATCGGATCTAGCATGGTCGTTTCGCGGCGCTGAAGAAGGACGACTGTGAAAACTGAGAAGATAGTCAACCAATGTAACTATTCTTAACACTCCTATAGGATTTCGGCAAAGATCTGGCCAGCGAGTGGGCCAAAGGCCGGTTTGCCAAGCCCTGCGCCCACAGCTCCACAGCGAGAAAACCCCTAGATTACTCGGGTAAATGAGGTTTTCGTATCCAAAGATACAAAAAACAGTTGGAAGAGGTCATGGTATGATAGCAGACTCACGAACAGTTGGCAGCATCTCAAAAGGCTGGCTAGCTTTTCCTCTTGGGAAAAACCAGGGAGCTTGAGCAAGATGTTACCTTTTTATCCTGGCAACTTCGGTACTTAAGATAAAAATCTTACATTAATGGCTCAGGGATCCAGTGGGTTCTGGGCTTTGCCTTGTTGTTTGGGTCGGGTCAGGTTTCGGGCCTGCACCGGCCTAGGTCTCGGCTAAGCTAGAGATGGTTGCAGCATGAACTCTCCCTATGTCTGAAGCTCAGGGGTTACTGCCGGTGGGGGCGACGGTTCAGGTGGTGGAGATACCGCCCTATCTAAAGACGGCTGACCCGATGCCGATGTTGCGCCCGGCCCATTTGATCCGCTTGCACGAACAAGGGGTGATCCTGCAGCGGCGGCTGTTGGGCACCTATTGTGTGCAATTTGCCAATGGCGTCTTTCTCATCGACGGGAAATATATTGCCCCGGTGGGATCCCTGTCTTAACGGGCCCATCTCTCTTCCAAGGCAGCTCGATGGGTTTTTGGGATCGGACAGCTTGCTGCAGAATTGAGTTTTCACCTTACCGGCGGACTTTCGCGGTAGATTAAAGTGTGCCAATTGAGGTTGGATCAAGGTTTGGCTTATCCGCTGGGATCCGCCTTAACTGGCAGCAATTGGTTCTTCTGCTTCTGTTGCCCTCCATCCCACAAGACCAGCGCTGCTTATGCCCAGAGTTATCGTTACAGATCCCATCGATCAGGCGGGGATCGATATCCTCTCTCAAGTGGCTCAGGTGGATGTGCAAACCCAGCTCACCCCAGAGCAGTTGATCGCGGTTATCCCCAGCTACGATGCCATCATGGTGCGCTCCGGCACACGGGTCACCCGCGAGGTGATCGAGGCGGGGACGAACTTGAAAATCATCGGGCGGGCGGGTGTTGGAGTCGATAACATCGATGTGCCTGCCGCAACCAAAGCCGGGATCCTGGTGGTCAACTCGCCCGAGGGCAACACCATTGCCGCTGCCGAGCACGCCATTGCTTTAATGATGGCCCTCTCGCGCCACATACCGGATGCCAATGCCTCTCTGAAAGCGGGCCAATGGAATCGGCAGGAGTTTGTCGGCGTAGAAGTCTACAAAAAAACCCTGGGGATTGTGGGATTGGGGCGAATTGGCTCCCACGTGGCCCAGATTGCCAAGGCGATGGGGATGAAGCTGCTGGCCTACGACCCCTACCTCTCCATGGAGCGGGCAGAGCAACTGGGGGTGCGCCTGGTGGACTTCACGACTTTGGTACAGGAATCGGACTACATCACTCTGCACATTCCCAAAACGCCTGAAACCACCAACCTGTTCAACGCCGAAACCTTCCGTATGATGAAGCCGACTGCTCGCCTAATTAACTGTGCCCGTGGCGGCTTGGTGGATGAACAGGCGCTGTACGAAGCCCTGAAATCCGGCCAAATTGCCGGAGCCGCTTTGGATGTCTTTGCCAACGAGCCGCTGAAGGACTCTCCGCTGTTTTCTTTGGGCAAGGAAGTCCTGCTCACCCCCCACCTAGGGGCCTCCACCGAAGAAGCCCAGGTGAATGTGGCTATCGACGTGGCCGAGCAGATCCGCGATGTGTTGCTGGGGCTGCCGGCCCGCTCTGCCGTGAATATCCCCGGCTTACAGGCAGAGGTGTTGCAAAACCTGAGACCCTACCTGGACTTGGCCGAAACCTTGGGCAACTTGGTTGGCCAGTTGGCTGGGGATCGCGTCAACCAGTTGGAGATCCGCCTGCAGGGAGATCTGGCGGAAAAAGATGGGCAGCCGATCGTCATTGCCGCCCTCAAAGGGCTTTTGACGCTGGCGCTGCGGGAACGGGTCAACTACGTCAACGCCTCCATCGAGGCCAAAGAACGGGGCATTCGGGTGGTGGAAACCCGAGATCCCTCCTTGAAAGATTATTCGGGATCCCTGACGTTGATTGCCCATGGCCCCAATGGGATCCGCTCCGTTTCGGGGGCGTTGATCGGGGAGCGAGAGGTGCGGATTACCCAGATTGACGAGTTCCCGGTGAATGTGCCCCCTTCCGCCAACATGCTGATGACCCTGCACCGGGATATGCCCGGGATCATCGGGCGAATTGGCACCCTGCTGGGAGCCTACAATGTCAACATCGCCAGCATGCAGGTGGGCCGCAAGATCATCCGCGGCGATGCAGTAATGGTGCTCAGCTTAGATGATCCCCTGCCAGATGGGATCCTAGAAGAGGTACTCAAGCAGCCGGGCATTCGCGACGCTTTTGTGGTGAACCTCTAGAGCCGCTGGTAGCGATCCCCAAACCTCACTTCCCCTAGCTAGCGAGACGGAGTCTTGGCTTGAGCCAGAGCGATCTGTCCTTAAACCTGCCTCAGATCCCAGACTGGGATTGGCCGGCGTTTCTGGAGTCGCTGGGCCATTTTGGTGTGGATCTCAGCCTGGAGCGCATGCAAGTCCTGCTGCAGCGCCTGGGTCGGCCCCAAGCCGGGATCCCGGCTATCCACGTGGCCGGCACCAACGGCAAGGGATCCGTCTGTGCCTGGGTCAGCCACGTGCTGTGGGCAGCGGGCTATCGCGTCGGTCGCTACACCTCTCCCCATTTGGTGGACTGGCGGGAGCGGATCTGGCTGAACGGGGAGTACATTTCTGCCAACGACTGGAGCCAAGCGTTGGCCCAAGTGCGCGACTGCCTACAAACCTATGCTCCTGGCGAGGCTTCTCCCACCCAGTTTGAGGTCATCACCGCTGCCGCTTGGCTGTACTTCCGCCGGCAAAAGGTGGACGTGGCAGTGATAGAAGTGGGCTTGGGTGGTCGGCTGGATGCCACCAATGCCGGGATCGAGCCCGTGGTGACCGCCATCACCTCCATCGGCTGGGATCATTGGCAGCGCTTGGGCAACAGCCTGCCCCAAATTGCCTCTGAAAAGGCGGGTATTCTCAAGCCAGGGATCCCAGCAGTGTGCGCACCCCAAACCCCAGAGGTTACAGCAGTTATCCGAGCCAAGGCAGAGCAGTTGCAAAGCCCCCTACGGGTGGTTGAACCCCTGCAATGGTTGCAACCCCAAACCGTCCGATGGCGAGGGCAGATCCTCACCTTGCCCCTCAGCGGCGATGTACAACTCACCAATGCAGCGGTAGCCCTTGCCGTTGTGGAAACCCTACAACAACAGGGCTGGCAGATCCCCGATGCCGCCGTAGAAAAGGGGTTTGCCATCACCCGCTGGCCGGGGCGCTTACAACGGGTGCAGCTTGGTTGCCGCCAGTTGCTGATGGATGGAGCCCACAACTTACCCGCCGCCCAGGCTCTCCGTCGTTATCTAGACAAGCACCAACCTGGATCCCTTGCCTGGTATGTCGGTATCCTCAGCACCAAGGATGTCAAAGGTATTCTCAGCACCCTGCTGCGACCGGGAGATTCCTTCTTCGCCTTGCCAATTGCCGGACACTTAGGGACAGATCCCGAACAACTGGCCCAACTGGCCCAAACCCTGCAACCCCATCTCGCTTCAGCACAAGCATTGCCCGATTTGTCTACTTTTTGTGTTCAGATGCAGGAGTCTCAAGCTGTTGGGGAGCCACCGGCTGTGGTTTGCGGGTCTTTGTATCTATTGGGCCAAGTGATGCGGGAATGCTTGGGATGGGGATTGGCCCGTTGACAGCGGGGTTGAGCAAAGACTAGCCCCCCCGTTGGGTGGTGGGGGGGCAGAGGTGAGCCTGGCACCGAGCTA
>NZ_JANSJI010000186.1:0-20449 GCF_047462475.1 Synechococcus sp. H55.11 | reverse complement strand
CGACGATGTCGAACCATCCTCGCTCCTGGC
Source organism: Synechococcus sp. H55.11 (assembly GCF_047462475.1). Taxonomy (NCBI): domain Bacteria; kingdom Bacillati; phylum Cyanobacteriota; class Cyanophyceae; order Synechococcales; family Synechococcaceae; genus Synechococcus; species Synechococcus sp. H55.11. The sequence goes on along the minus strand of NZ_JANSJI010000186.1, from coordinate 20,419 downwards.
GTACGCGCCCTACCGCGATGGTCATAGGACGATCTTCTCCAGAAAAAAGACAACCGATGAAACCAATAAAGTGCAATGCAGCAGCGCTCATAGTATTTCTGAGCGGCACTGTCCTTCTATCTTACGAAAAATTAATAAATTGCAACACCTTCTCAGGATAAGGCTCTGCCCCGGCTTGGCCGGCATAGGGATCCCTTGTGTTTTAGGATGGGGAGGGTTTTGGCCGAGGGAACTGGGCCGGGAGCCGTCCGCCTCAGCAAGACAAAGGTCATCGCGATAGGGAGGGCATTGTGGTGCAAGCCAGGATTTTGTTTGCAGCGGCGGAGGCAGCACCCCTGGCAAAGGTGGGGGGCATGGCGGATGTGGTGGGATCCCTGCCCGTCGTTTTGCGCAAGCTGGGGCAGGATGTGCGCATCATCATGCCCCTGTACGGGTTTCTCTGGGACAAGTTCGGCCCGGAACCGGAGCAATATCCCCGCTCCAAGGATCCCATCTGGTCCAAACAGGTCATGGGCCAGGTGGCCGATATTTACGAAAGCGTTTTGCCCGGCACCGATGTGCCCCTCTACCTGGTCAGCCACTATTGTTTTGCCCCCCACCGCATTTACTACGGCGAGGACGAGTTCTGGCGCTTTACCTTCTTCGCCAATGCCGTGGCCGAGTTTGCCTGGACCTACTACCCCTGGAGGCCCAACATTATCCACTGCCACGACTGGCACACCGGCATGATCCCGGCCTGGATGCACCAGGCTCCTGACATCGGCACCGTCTTCACCATTCACAACCTGGCCTATCAAGGGCCTTGGCGTTGGCAACTGGAACGCATGACCTGGCTGCCCTGGTATTTTTCCGCCCACAACACCATGGCTGCCGGGATCCTCTATGCCGACCAGGTGAATACGGTTTCGCCCACCTATGCGATGGAGATCCGCACCCCTCTGCATGGAGAGGGCCTACAGGATCTGCTGGCCTGGAAAGGGGAGCGCCTGCGGGGGATCCTGAATGGGATCGACACCGAGCAGTTCGATCCCCGCACCGATCCCGCTCTCGAGGCCAACTTCAGCGTTGATGATCTGAGCGGTCGGGCGGTGAACAAAGCTGCGTTACAGGCCCGCCTGGGCTTGACCGTCAACCCTGACGTATTCCTGCTGGGCATGGTGGCCCGTTTGGTGGAACAGAAAGGGATCGACTTGCTCATCCAAACCCTGGATCGCTTTTTGGCCTATAGCGATTCACAATTTGTCTTGCTGGGCAGCGGCGAAGCCTACTACGAGGGGCGGCTCCGGGAGATGGCCGAGCGGCACCCGGGCAGAATGGCCTATCAACAGGGTTACCAGCCGCAACTGGCCCAGTTGATCTACGGAGGAGCCGATGCCTTTTTGATGCCCAGCCGCTTTGAACCCTGTGGCATCAGCCAGATGATCGCCATGCGTTATGGGTGTGTACCCATCGTCCGCCGTACGGGGGGGCTGGTGGATACCGTCAGCCATCATATTCCCAGCAAGGGAACCGGCACCGGCTACTGCTTTGATCGCTACGAAGCCCTGGACTTCTACACCTGCTTGGCGCGGGCTTGGGAGGCCTTTCAGCACAAAGACACCTGGCAGGCGCTGCAAAAGCGGGGCATGGCCACCGATTTCAGTTGGCATCGCTCGGCGCTGGAATACCTGCGCATGTACGAGCTGATTATGAACTTGCCGCTGAGGCCGGAAAAGACCTCCTCTCAGGCTCAACCCGCCCCATCCCTGCCCAGTTCCACTCCCGCCAAGGCTGCGCAGCCACCTCCTCGGCAACCCCTGGCTGAGGGGATCCCTGAGCTGCAGCAGAGCCACGCAGAGTGAGGTAGAGTGGAACGGGTCAACGAGGTTTTGAGGGTTACCTGCCAATGTTCGGACGACGTCCCGCTGTTGTCGGCCAAAGTCGGCGCCAAGAGGCCGCTGCCCAGGGGCTCAACCTTCTGCGCCGTTCTTGGGCGCGGCTGGCTTTCGGCTTGTTGCTCGGCCTTGTCCTGGGCGCGGGCTCGAGTCTCTGGGCCACGGCTCAAGAGCTGCCCGCCGGACAGCAGCTCGTTCCCAACCCGCAGCAGTTTCGCGCTCTCGAGCAACCCAGCAATGCCCTCAGTGTGTTGCGAGCTGAACAATTGGCCGCCGAAGCCGATGCCGCCATCCAAGCGCAAAACTACGACCAGGCCATCCAGCTTCTGCAACAGGTGTTCGACGCCTACAACCAGCGCTCCAACTACCACCAAGATCTCTCCCGTGCCTTCGCCGGGATCCAAAACCGCATCTCCGAAGAGCAGCGGGAGCTGGCCCGCGTTGCTGCCCAGGCTCGGGATCAGGCTGCCTACGATTTGGCCGTGGTCTATCGGGCTGCCGGACGTCCTGAGGAGGCCGTGGGCTGGTTGATCCAGGTCATCAAGAGCCAGACTCCAACCCGGGAGCTGGGCACCCAGGCCTACCAGCAGCTTCTGGAAATTGGCTTTGTCAGCACTCCCTTCCCCTAGCGCTGCTCTTCCAGCTTGCGATAGAAAGCCAGCGCCGTTTGCCCATAGGCCCGCTGGTCAAAGCGCAGCAGGGATCCCATCTGGTCGGGTAGCTCCTGGCCGCTGCGATGCTCGACGATCAAAGTTCCGCCTGGCTTGAGCAAGGGCGGGATCAGCGGCAGCAGGGGGGCGTACAGACCCGCCGCGTAGGGAGGAGCAAAGTAGACGTAATCAAAAGGCTCCAAACCCAGCCCTCGGCTGAGCAGCTTGCGGGCATCTCCCTGGATCACCTGAAAAGCTTGCCCCGGCTGGGCCACCTTGGTCCAGTTGGCCTGGATAAGGCGACAGGCAGAGGCGGCGATCTCGATCCCGGCCACAAAAGCAGCCCCCTGACACAGGGCCTCTGCCCCCACCGTACCGGCCCCACAGCAGAGATCCAGCCAGCGACAGCCTTCCACCTGCCCTCGCAAGATGTTGAACAAGGCTTGCCTCACCCGCCCAGGGGTGGGTCGAGTGCCAAGACCTGCGGGAGTCTGGAGCGCCCGTCTGCCGCTGATGCGCAAGCCCATAGGGATCTATCAAGGGGTAGGTGTGGCAGGCAACTGGCCGGTCAACCCGCTGCGCTGGGCGGCGCGATCCCGTTCCATCTGGATTTGCGACACCAAAGCTTTAGGCAACTGGGCAGAAGCCTGCAGAGCTTGATCGAAAAGGGGGACAGCCTCCCGGTCTTGCCCCTTGGCAACCAAAATTTGCGCCTTGAGGTAGTAGAGCTCCGGGTTGTTGCAGGAAGCAGCAATGGCCCGATCCACCGCCTCCAAGGCCTCGTCAAAGCGTTGCATATCCCGATAGGCCAGAGCTTGGCCGCGGTAGGACAAATACTCAGGCGCCGCCAGGCGAAATTGATCCAACGCCTTCTCCCGGTAGGTCAGCAGCAAATCCATATAGCCGTTGAGAAGATTCAACTCAGGGTCGCTGCTGTCCACAGCCTGGGCGGCCCGGATGGACGCAAACAATTGGTTGAGGGTGGGCAATGCCTTGGGCAAGCCGAGCACCACCCCCTCCCGCACCACGATGTTGGCCGCCTCCAACCCATAGCCCACCCCCTCATACAGGTTGCCGCGCAAGGGATCCGTCTTTTTCAGCTCGGCGGCCACCTGGCGGGTTTGGGTGGCCAACTGGGCAAAAGCATCCAGATCCCCCTCTTGGTAGGCCAGCGCCGCCAGCAGGGCATAGACCATCGGCTCTGCGGGAGAGGACTTCTTGGCCACTTCCAGCTTTTCCCGGCTCTGGCTGTAGCGGCCCGCGCAGAAGAACTCCTCAAACGCCGCAGCCACTTCCGGGCTGATGGGGCGGGCATTGGCCCCGCTGCGAAACGGATCCTGAGCCCAAACCGGCAAGGCGGATCCCCATACCCAGCACAGGATCCCCACCAGCTTGGCTCCTCTGCTGAACTTGTCGCTTCTCATCCTCTGTGCCTCAACACCCACTGGGACCGGTCTAGCGAATCGGCGCGTGCTTGACCTGCTCTTCAGCGCAGCAGTTGCGCAATCGCAGCAATGGCCGCATCCTGAACCAACTCGTTGGGCTCGTAGGCCAGCAGATCGTGTAAGGGATCCAGAGCGCGCGGATCCCCAATTTGGCCGAGGGCGCGGGCTGCTGCCTCCCGCACCACCGGTTCTCCATCCGCAAGCTTGGTCAGCAAAGCCGGCACCGCCTCAACCGCCCGCATTTGCCCCAGCTGGTAGATGGTTTGCAGTTGGGCCTCCAGGGGAGTTGCTGCAACCGTGGGAGCCGAGCTATACACAGAGATACCTGAAGAGCTGCCATAGGAGTAGCCGCTGCCCGCCATCGAGATGGCCGAGAGAGCCTGCAGCGCCTCTAGGGCACGATATCGCTCTGTCTCGCTCATCTGAGGCAGTTGGGCCACCAGATCATCAAAAGCTCGCTGTACAGGATCGGCAGCCTGGTTGGCAATGCGGGTTAAGTGGCGGTCAGCCTGTACCTGCTGCCAAGACTGAAACGCTGCCAGACCTGCCACCACCAAAGCCGCATCGGCCAAAACAGCCAGCAGCGCCATTCCCCCCCAGATCTTGCTGCGACGGCTGAGCTTTCGCATCTGCTTATCCACGTAGCTAAAGGCCTGGTGCTGCCGTTCCCAGAAGTCGGGGGCCACCTGCAGAGTTTGGGCACTCAGATCGGGAGACAGAAGGTTTTCCTCGCGGGCTACCTCCAAGCTTTGTAGCCTTTGGTTCAAGCGAGAAAATTGTTTCGTCCAGAGCCAAGTAAACATCAAGTCACACCCTCCCTCCAAGCTTGCCCATAGCGGCTGGTGCTGTCACTCGGTGTCAGGCAAAGTTTGCCGACCCTTCCCTGCCATAAAGGTGAACTTATGCGCCAGGATAGCAAAAGCACCGGCTCCCCACCACCCAGTCTTTAACTTGAACTTGGGGTTGCAGGATGTCACTCATTGTAGACAGGCCGGCGAAGGGTGCCGACCGCGTCAGCGGGACGGAGTCCTTGGGGTTGACCGTACTTGCGTGAGTGCTAAGCACCACTTCGCGACCGAGGGAAGCCGCAGTCTTCCCTTCTCTTTTGAGCAACAAGGGGAGTGAGGACTTGACGAGCTTGGGGGGGAACAAGCCCAAAGGCTACGGGCTACTATGCCTCATAGTTTGGCCGGAGCACTCTGGGGTTTACAGGCATCACGATGTCTGAGTTCCCCAAAGGTCTGTAGATTACAAGGACAAGCCCAGCTTGACTCCAAGCAGGGCATGGACCAGTAGCACACACAGGATGAAGCTGCCCACATAGGCATGGGTGGTGCGCAGGGCCTCGCGGTTGCCCCCAAAGCCGCTGAGAGACAAAGCGCCATTGGCCGCCAACAACAGCAACACCAGGGATCCCGTCCAAAAATGGGGGCTGCTCAGCAGGGGCTGGCCCTGCATGACCAAGGAGAGAAGGCCGCCGGTGTAGCCCAAGGCAATGAAGGTGGCCATCCAGGGAGCCAATTTGCGGTGATCCAAGAGCGGCTTTTGGGCCGATTCCGGCAGGGATCCCTCTGGCGTTGTGGAGGCGGCTGCCAGGCGCAAGACCCGCCCCCGCCAACCGGTCAGGCCGACGAAGCTGCCCATGACCACCACCACAATGCCCATCATCAGAGGATGTCCCCATTGCACAATGGGCTGGGGCAGGTTGAAGCCGGCAAAAAACTGGGCCACTGGCTGCAAGGCAGCCGTCAACTCATCCGAAGTTGCCGACAGATCGGGCAGAGCCACACTCAGCATAGGGATCCCTCCACCTTTGGGACAACTACAACTTTTTAACCAGTCCCCTTAACAAATCTACAACAAACCCACCTTCGATGACAGATGCCGGTGGAAAGCTTCAGGGGATGCAGCCGCAACGGTAAAATATCTAGCGGTGAAGCCGTGGTCGGCCACAGATCCTCGGCTACCGCCTGCTAACGAGCAAAACGGAGTTATTCACATGGCCAAGTTGTTGTTGGGGGATCAATCCTTTGAAGTCGAGCTGCTGACGGATGTGCCCACCAATTGGCCTGGAATTAAAGTCATGTCCAAGGGAGCTAAGCTGGATATCCCGGCGGGAACAGTGGTGAGGGTGGAGTCAGAAGATGACCATGTAACCGGCTCCTACAAGGTGGTTTATCGTTTGGCTCCCGCCTATCCCCGCAGTTGGCGGCTGCTTTTGGAGCGGGAGAGCGCGGCTCCTGCACCTCAGGCGGAAGCGGCCCCAGCCGCTCAGGTCGCCCCCTCGGCGGCCTCGTCCCTACCCAACAGCGACAAGATTTTCACCCTCAAAGTGTCCGGTTTGGTGGGAGGGGGCGTGCGCAAGAGCGTTGTCGAGTACAAAGTGCCCTTCAGCCGCCTTTCTCAAGAAGTGAAGCGCATCACCCAAAGGGGGGGCAAGATCGTCAGCATTACAGAGTCCAATCTGTTGAGCAACCTTGAGTAGGGCCCAGCTCCCCCTCTGGGGTCTGTCTCCAAGGCTGCCGATCCAGGCCCCTTCAGCCCAAGCGGCTTTGACGGGCGCTCCCTGCTGTTTTTCCGGCGGCGATTGCATGGGTATCCCCAATCGGAAGAGAGGGGTGGTAGTCTGGCGTTGGTTTTGCCCTTGTCTGGGGGTAGGCTTTGGGTGGGAAAAGGCATTCCAGCAAGGGCTCAACTCTTGCGCTTGAGCGCCGATAACACCATCGGGAGTGGTGAGGAGGTCATGACGTCTCGGCAGCATCCGACGCGCTTGGGAGGGTCGATACCCCAAGGCAATTCAGGCTCCAGATCGACAAGGGGATCCCAGCCGTACTCCTCGCCCACTCCACGACAAAGCCTTTCCGATTCCTCTCGGCATGCGCCGGCAAAGTCTCGACCTAGGGTGCTCCCCTTTCTAAACTTGCTGGTGATCCTGCTGGGATTTGGAACCGGCGCCCTGGTGGCCTGGGCAACCGCTCATCCCAACTGGGCCAGCCGCCTGCCGGCGCTCTTGCCGCCTCTGGCCGAGATCCCTGCCCCCCGCGCCCAGGCCAAGGCAGCCCAACAGCGCCCGCCCCTCCCCCAAGAGCCGCAACTGCAGCGGGATCCTTTTGCGTTGGATCCCTTGGCCAGCCTCTCCTACGTGCCCGCCATCATGTATCACGATGTGGTGGCTGGCCGCAAAGAGGTCTGGTTTGACACCACAGCGGCGGAGCTGCGGCAGCACTTTGAGGCCATCAAGCAGGCGGGGCTGACCCCCATCCACATCGACCAACTCTACAAACACCTGCGGGACGGGGATCCCTTACCGGAAAAAGCCATCCTGCTCACCTTCGACGACGCTTACCTGGGCCTGTACGAGAACGCCTACCCGCTGCTGAAGGAGTACAACTACCCTGCCACCTATTTTGTGCAGACCGGCTTTGTCGGCGTGCCCACCAGCAAAGACCACTTCACCTGGGATCAGATGCGGGAGATGGATGCCAGCGGGCTGATTGACTTTGCCGCCCACACCGTCAACCATCCCCCCGACCTGCGGCTGCTGGACGATGCCCGCCTGCGGCGAGAGGTGTTGGACTGCAAGACCAAGCTGGAGCAGGAGCTGGGCCACCCCATCCACTACTTCGCCTATCCGGAAGGCAATCGGGACGAGCGGGTGAAGCAATACCTGGCGGAGGCGGGTTACTGGATGTCCTTTACGATGGATCCCGGCTTTACGGGACAGTCGCCCAGCTTGCTGGAGGTGCGCCGCTTTAACCAGTTTCGCCTCACCGAGGCCATTATCGGCGCCCGCACCTTCACCCTTGGCCGCAGCCCCGACTACTGGCTGGATGGAACGCAACCCTTGACCCTGACCGATGAGGTGATCGACAGGGTGCGGGTGCTAACCATCCGCGGCGGACGGGCAGCTACAGTGCACGCGGAGCGGCGCTACGAGGTAAGAACCCTAGTCCAGCGCTACCAGGCCGATGCCGGCATTAACGGCAGCTTCTTCTCCATCCCTTGGATTAACTCGGCCAGCAACGTCATGGTGGGGCCGGTGATGGCCGCCAACCACAAGACTTTCATCCCCGGTCGCCCCGAAGACGACAAGGTGGTGCGCGGTCGTCCCCTGGTGCTGCTGGGCAGGGATCGGCTGCGCTTTGTACCCTTTGATCCCGACACCATGACCCAGCTCGACAACCTTCGCCAGCTCATGCCGGATGTCACGGATCTGTTTGTGGCGGGCTTGTGGCTGGTTAAGGATGGCCGCGCCCTCTCTCCGAGGGAGATCGACTCGTTTCGCCTCTCCAGCGCCGCCGAGTTTCGCCCCCGCGCCTTTTTTGGCGTAGACAACCAGGATCAGGTGGTGATCGGGGTTACCAAAACCCACGTCAACGCCGCCATCCTGGCCAGCCTATTGCCCAAAATCGGGATCCGTGAGGCGGTGCTGCTGGACTCTGGCTTCAGCACCTCACTGGTCTACCAAGGGGAGATCCTCGCCACCGGCCATGCCGGCCCCAACCAGCCCAGCCGCCCTGTCCCCCACGCCATTTTGCTCTACGACCTAACCCGTCTGTGGAGGGAGGATCCCCGCCCGCAGGAAAGGGCCGCTTCCACAACCGATCGGGTGGAAGGGCTGGTGCAGCTTCTGCCGGCTAGCGACCAAGATGCAGCCAAAGCCTACCTGAACAGCGTTCTGGCCGGCCAGCGCACCCTCAAGCGGGGGGAGCGGGGCCCGGCCGTGGTGGCGGTGCAACTGGGCTTAAGCCGCCTGGCCGCTCAGCAGGGACGGCTGGATCTGCTCCCCTCTGGCTCTGATGGGGTATATGGCAATGAGGTGGCCCAGGCAGTGGCAGAGTTGCTGTTGGCCGAACCTGGGCTGGGCGAGACGGGATCCCCGCAAGCGATCCCCACTCCCCTGGTGGCGGGAACGGCAACCCCATCCAGCGGCGGGGACGCCATCGATGCTCAACTGCTGCAACGGCTGCTGGAGCGGGTTAATCTCGCCCCGGCCTCTGTGTTGGTGGATACCCGTCTGGAGCGGCCAACTTGGCCTCTGGAGCACAAGCCGACCCGGAAGCTGCTGCCGAGAGCGGCTCTAGAGTAGAGTTAGGGGGCCTCGACTCTGAACCCAACTCCTTGGGGATCCAGCCCTCCCTGCCAACCTAGGCCATTGCGGAGAAAGACAGGTCTGCCGGCAACAAACACGCCCATAACCCGGAAGGGCTTCTCCCGCAAGATCACCAGGTCGGCCCTCAGCCCTGGACAAAGAGCCCCCCGATCCTGGAGGCCAACGGCCTGGGCGGGGTTGCGGCTGACCAAGGCTATGGCCTGGGGCAACTCCAAAGCCTGCTTCTCCGCCAGGGCAAAGGCAGCTCTTAGCGCAGTAGCCGGCGAGTAGTCGGTGGCCAGAGCACCTAGGGATCCCGCCTTCAGGGCTTGCAGGGCGGAGAGATTGCCCACATGGGAAGATCCCCTGAGGGCGTTGGGGGCCCCCATGACCACCAGCAAGCCCAACTGTTGGGCTTCGCCAGCGGCCTCCAGCGTGACCGGGAACTCGCTAATCTTTACGCCCAGCTTGGCCATCAACTGAACCTTGTCAGAGGAATCGTCGTCATGGGAAGCCAGCGTGACTCCCCGCTCTTTTGCCTGCTGGGCCAGCTCGGCAAGGGCAGGGAGAACTTCTAGCTGGGATGGGTTCCTGAGGCTGGCGGCAACCTCCTCAGGCTGCTGGCCCAGGTGACGGGCCATATAGCGAACGTAGTCTTCTAGGGTCGGGAACTGGCCTTGGCCAGGCGTGTGATCCATAAACGAAAGGAGATCCACCCAACCTTGGCTGAGGGCGTGGCGAACGGCTGCTGCTCCCAAGGGGCGAGAGACTTCGTAGCGGGCATGGATCCGCAAGTCCAGCGACAAATGGGAACGCAGGGCAACCAATTGCTCGGCCAGGGCCAAAGCGGTCTCCGGGCTGCGCCAACCGGGCAGGCCCTCCCAAAAGGACAGGGTGACAAAAGCAGTGGTCATGCCTGCTGCCAGAGCTCGGTTTTCCCAAACCTCCAGGGCCATCTCGGCAGCCAACTGTACCCCTGGCCGCGGCTCCAGCTCCGGCTCTAGACTGTCGGCGTGGAGATCGATGACGCCAGGGACGAGGGTTAAGCCCTGTAAAGGGATTCCTTCGTCCACCTGCCCTTCTCGAGTCTCGGCAATCCACTCCCCCTCCAGCCGCAGGGATCCCAGCGGGAGCACTTGGTCAGGGAGAACCAGCTTAAGTCCGGACAGCCACATCTTGCTTCTCCTCCAGGTGGTAGGTTTTGTCCACCAAGCCCGCCACGTCTTCTGGCGAGTGGAAAACGCCAACAAGCGCAGTTCCCTGCTGCTTCAGAAGGCGAAGGCGCTCCCGCAGAGCTTTCCTGGCCCCTGCATCCAAGCTGGCCGTGGGCTCATCCAACAGCAGCAAGGGATAGGGATGAATGAGCGAGCGGGCCAGGTTGAGCTTTTGTTTTTCGCCCCCAGAGAAACCCGTGGGGAAAGCCTCCAGTAACTCGGGCTTCAGGTTCAGCTCTAGGAGCAGCTCTGCCGCCCGCTGCCGTGCTCGGCTTTCTTCTACACCTCGCCACAGCAGCGGCTCCGCCACCAGCTCCAGGGCGGTGGTGCGGGGTCGGGGATCCAGAAACTGGCTGACATAGCCGATGTGCTCCCGCCGGATCCACAAGATCTCGCGATCCCCCAAACGCGCCAGATCCACCCTTCCGCGAGGAGTCTGCAGAAGGATCTGCCCCCCTGTGGGACAGTAGCTGCGATAGAGCGTCCGCAACAGGGAAGACTTGCCGGCGCCATTGGGGCCCTCTAGGAGCAGCAACTCCCCTGCTTGTAGGGAGAAGCTCACCTGTCTGAAAGCCAGAACCTCCCGTCCCAGCCGGTGCAGGAAAAACCGCTTTTCCAAATCGATAACTTGCAGCATCTCTCTACAGCCTTGCGGCAACCAAATCCTGAGTAAAGGGGTGGCGGGGATCCTCCAGCACCTGGTCGGCGAGGCCTTCTTCTACCACCTCTCCCTGGTGCAAAACCACAATGCGATCCGCCAATGCCCGTACCACCGAGAGATCGTGGCTAACCAAAATCAGACTCATCCCCAACTGCCGCTTGAGGCGGCGTAGGGTGTCCAAGAAGGTTGCCTGCACCAGCAAATCTAAGCCAGTCGTTGGCTCGTCCAAGAGGATGGCCGTTGGCTCTTGAGCCAAGGCTTTGGCAATCTGCACCCGCTGCCGCTCCCCTCCCGAAAGGAAAGTAGGCGGATCCCCTGCCCGCGCCAGGGGGAAGTCTGCCCTCTCCAAAGCTGCCTGCGCTTCCTTTTGCAAAACCCCAAATCGTCGTTCCCCCTTGAGCACAAGGGGCTCAGCAACATTGGTTAGGGCGGCAAAGCCCATGCGCAGGGCCTGGGCAGCTTCTTGATAAACCATGGCCAAGTGGCGCCGCGCCGCAGGTCGCTCGTAGGGAGAAAGCGACAGCAGATTACACCCCTCCCAGCCGGGGATGTTGAGCCAGTATTCCCCTTGCGCCATCTCCTGGAGATAGAGAATTCTCAAAAGGGTGCTCTTGCCGCTGCCAGAAGCCCCCACCACCCCCAGCACCTCCTGGGGATAGAGCTTGAGGCTGACGTTCTTGAGGGCCCAGCGATCCCCGTAGGCTTTCCAAACCTTGACCAGTTCCAGCAAAGGCCTTTCTTCAACCATGCTGCTTCTCCCCAAATAAAGGCCCACTTTCTTTGCCAGCTAGGAGTTTTTCCATATAGCCCTGGTCGGAGATCTCGTAGGCCAAGCTGCCATCCTCCTGGGGAATGGCGTTGAGAAAGACGTGGCGGCAACCCGTGCGGCGGCAGGATCCCACAATGGGTTCCGGCTGGAAGGGTCGATCCACAAAGGCCAGAGGTTCTACCTGCGTGTAAGGGGGGACAGCGTAGATCCGCTTTTCCCGACCGGCGCCAAAGAGCGTGATGTGGGCTGCCTGGTGCAGCTTGGGCAGATCCCAGCGGGGCAGGGGACTGGGATCCATCACATAGCGGCCGTGCACCAGAACGGGATAGGCTGCTCCCTTGCGGCTGTGGCCGTAGTGCAAGTGTTCTTCAAACAGGTCCACCCAAAGCAGGCTGTAGTCCCCCAGGGCATGCAGCTCCCGCGCCTTGGCATCGGAAGGCTCCACGTAGCGCAGGGGTTCAGGGATCGGGACTTGCAGGATCAAGATTTGTCCTTCTTGCAGTCGCTCCTCCGGGATGCGGTGACGGCTTTGGATGAGAGTTGCTTCCAAAGCATCGGTGGTGGTTCGAGCTCCGCTGACGTGGGCAATGAAGCGGCGCAAGTTGGCAGCATTAACCGAGTCATCCGCTCCTTGGTCGATGACCTTCACCACATCTTCCGGCCCCACGAGGCTGAGAGTAAGCTGCAGGCCGCCCGTGCCCCAGCCGCGGGCCAGGGGCATCTCTCGGCTGGCAAAGGGAACTTGATATGCCGGTATGGCCAAAGCCTTGAGAACCTTGCGCCGAATTTCTCGCTTGGCTTCAGGATCCAAGTAGGCGTAGCTGTGCTTAGGGTTCAAGAGCAGCCTCCTGATGGCTCATCCAATTGCTGAAGAACGTTACATAGTGAGGCAGTTTGTAGTGCAGGGCAAAGCCCGAAGCCTCCACGGGATCCGTGTGTACCAGAACAAACTCCTCGCTGCGGGCCGGATGGGTGGGGCGATCCATCTCCAAATCCAACATTGCGCCCGCGATAACCCGCCCCTCGTTCCAGCCCAAGCTGGCAGCAAAGCCTAAGCGGTATCCCTTCTCCCCATGCCCGACGACTTCTGCAAAGGCCAAGCGGATCCGCCCCAGGCGAAAGCTGCCTCCCCGCACCGGGTGGATAGCCCGCACCTCGAGATAGCCCACCCCCAACTCCGCCACTGTTGGGTGGGTGTGGACGTTGTAGGCCCGCATGGCGCTGTAGGCGAGGGCCAGGAGTCCTCCGGTGTCCCCTCGCGCCAAAGCTTGCAGGCGATGGGCTCTTGGCGCCGGAAACAGCAGCGGCTGCCGCGTTAGATCCGGGATCTCTTCCTCTAAGTCTTTCTCTGCCACTGGATCTTCTTCCAGCAGGCCTTGCTCTTTTAGCCAGGTTCGCACCGAAGGGTAGCGCTGGGGAGCAGCCGTGGTCTCTGGCTCCACCCCTTGGGTTCCGGAAAAACCCAGCAGACGCAGGCTGTAGTCGAGGGTGGGGCCGAGGACTTGGCCGCCGGGAATGCTCTTGAAGGCTGAAGAAAGCCGTCGCACCAGGAGCAAGTCTTCTTTTTTCTGGAGCTGCGCTTTGCCCAGGCGAGGAAGGGTAGTTCGATGAGCTCGCAAAAGCAGCAGCGCTTCGTAGAGATCGCCCCCTGTCTGGGCCAAGGCCTCAGCAGCCAGCTCTGGAGCCCAGAGGCCAGCTTCCGCCATCACCTGATCCAAAAGATAGGGCAAGTAGCTGGCCAGGCCCTTACTCGACTGACCTGCCCCCCTCGGCAACAATTCGCGAAAAAGGGCTTCGGCATTGAGAATGGCCTCCTGACTGCCCCGCGCCACCACGTAGCCCATCAACCCACCTCCACACTTCGCGGTATGCCTACTACATGCTGCCCGTCGGTAAGCAAGATGTCCACTCCCAAAGGGTAGGCCGAGATCTGGGAGCGCAGCCGCCAAAAAGCAGGGGGCAAATCCACAGCCAAGCGCACCTCCCCAGCAGTGCCGGGGCCCTTGAAGGCAAGAGGGGATCCCTGGCCCCAGCCAGTTCCCAGGATGAGAGTTGCCCCGCTCTCCGGCTCTAGGTAGGTGCCCCTCTTGAGAAGCGAGAGGGTTTCCCAACCGGCAGGCAAATCCGCCAGCCGCTCGGCAAAGACGAAGTCCGCCGCCTCCAAGGCCACAGGCCGGGGAGCCTGACCGCGCAGATCTAAGAGCAGCCAGTCTGGCGCCCAAACCCCCACATTCCCATCCACCAGGGTAGTTCCAATGAGGCGGAAGGCTTGGCGCAGCGAGTGAGCTGGCAAGCGCCAAAGCCGGCCAGGGTAGCTCAGCGCCATCACCAAGGTTCGGAAGACCTGTTGGCTTTGCCGTTCGGCTGCGGGCATGGGCACGCTCATAGCGTCTCCACCTCCAAGCGCGTGGTGGCCACCTTGCGCCAGAGGCGCTCATCCTTCTCCTGGAGATGTTCCTGAGCTTCCAGGGCCAAGGCCTGGATCCGATCTTCAGCAATCCCCGCCTGCAACGCGGCATCCAGGTAAGCCAGGGAGCGGGCCAGGCGCGGCCGTTCCCCCAGCACTATTCCATAGCCTTCCACTCCCTTTCGGGGGAAGCGCAGCCAAACCTCGTAAACCAAGACTTCTCCCAGATAAAACGGCGTACCGCTGCGCGAGTCCTGGAAGGGGAGCAACAGCAGGCCCGCTCCTTCCTTCAGCTTCTGGCTAGCTCCCAGAGCGGGCCGTACCTCCCGCGCCAGAGCCACAACTGTCTTTTCGGGAGCCTCCTGCAGCAGCTCCAGGATTTCAAGAGCCTGCACCCTCACCTCCTATACCAGGGATTGGCGAATTCGCGCCGAGACCTTGTCGATTGTAAACACGGTTAGCAGGATGAGCAAAATGATGGTGGCGGCGTCCTGAAAGCGGAAGGCCCGCACCGTCTGCATCAGATCGAAGCCGATGCCACCAGCTCCCACCAAGCCCAAGACTGTTGCCGAGCGCACATTGACCTCAAACAGGTAGAGCGTCACCGAGTAGAAAGCTGGGGCCACCTGCGGCCAAAAGCCATAGACAAGAACCAGCAGAGGATGGGAGCCCGTAGCCCTCACGGCCTCCACCTGCCCCATATCCACCGTCTCAATGGCCTCGGAGAGCAACTTGCCTGCCACTCCAGCCGTGTGCAGCGTCAACGCCATGATCCCTGGGAGAGGCCCCAAGCCAATGGCAGCCACAAAAACCAGGGCCAAAACCAGCTCGTTGAGTCCCCTGAGGATATCCATCAGCCCGCGGACAGCCAGATAGACCACAGGAGAGCGGATGACATTCTTGGATCCCAGGAAGGCCAAGGGAAGCACAAAGAAGGTGGCCAGAAAAGTGCCCCAGAAAGCCATGATCAGGGTCTGGAGCAAAGAGTAAAGAAAAGCTGGCAGAAAGTGCAGGCTGGGCGGAAAGAAGCGAGCGACAAAGGCAGCACTCCTCCCCAACCCAGCCAGCAACTTGACTGGTGAGATCTCAGCCGGCCCTGCCGTCAGCAGGAGAGCCAGAAGGATCATCCCGACTAGGAGAACACCGAGGCGATCTCTCCGTTTGAGCTCCGCCGGTAAGGGGGGCAGTTTCTTAGAGTTGGCACTCAGGTTGCTTAAGAGCATTGTTAACCTTGCGGAAGGGATCGTAATCCTTGTCGCTGGCTGGCTCAAAACCCTTGAGACCGCGAGCTTCTAGCCATTGCTTGCCTTCCGGTGTGTTCTCGTACTCTAGGTAGGCCGTGCGGATGGCTTCTTTGAGGTCTTCCGGCAGGTCTTTGCGGTAGGCCCAGGGAGAGGAAGGGATCGGATCGGACTTCCAGATCACCTCAAAATCTTCCAAACCCTTAATTTGGCCCTTCTTGGTGGCAATGCTGATCCCGGTATCCCAAGTCACCCCCACGGGAATGGTTCCCTGAGAGACTCCCAGGATAACCGACTCATGGTTGCCGGCAAAGGCAACTTGTTTAAAGTACTCCTTGGGCTTGATCTTGGCCTCTAGACAGAAGTAAGCCATGGGCACCTTGAAACCAGAAGTGCTCTCCGGGTCAACGAAAGCAAAATCTTTGCCCTTGGCAGCTTCTAGAGTTGTAATGCCACTGCCCTTCTTGGAAATCATCAGAGAGTGGTAAACAGTGCCCGAGCGAACAGAATCTTCCTTCACAAAGGCTTCGATGGGGGCATTGGCTTTTTCAATCGCATCGACGTAAGAGGCGGGCCCATAAAAAGCAACGTGGGTCTTCCCTTCCGCCTGGGAGAGCATCACAGCCGTGTAGTCACCAGCCACGAACAAACGCACCGGGATGCCCAATCTCTCTTTGAGGTAGTTCAGGAAAGGCGCATAGCGGGCTTCGTAATCAGCAGCACTCTCCACCGGCACTTCAGCAATGACCAGCTCCTTGGGCCAGTTCTGCTTCTGCGCCAACACCGGCACCCAACTGGCAAAGCCCAATAGGAAAGCCGCTAGAGCCAAAACCTTCCTTCTCCGCATGAGTATTCTCCTCTGCAGCTGACTTGAAATTGAAATTGATTGAAGTTGAGTTTGAGCTTACCTGTCCTCAAGCCGTCAAGGCTGAGGGCAACCCTCCGAGGGTTTGAGAGGCTTCCTCCTCCCCGAAGTAGAGATCCTTCTCTTTTTCAGGGGTGAGAGCCGAGACTGGCCCATCAAAGAAAACCTGCCCATCCTTGAAGGCAACAACTCGGTTGGCGTAATGGCGCACCATCTCCAGGTGATGCAGGGTCACTAGGAGCGGGATGCCTTGCCGACAAACCATTCCCAGCAGTAAATCCATGATCACCTGCGCATTTTTGGGATCCAAAGCCGAGATGGGTTCATCTGCCAGGATCAGCGCCGGCTCTTGGATCAAGGCGCGAGCAATGCCCACCCGCTGCTGCTGTCCCCCCGAAAGAGCATCGGCCCTCTGCCAGGCGTGCTCGAGAAGCCCCACCTCCTCCAGTAGCCTTTCTGCTTGGGCCAGATCTTGCTCCGAGAACTGCCGCAGCAAGCCCTGGGTAAGATTCAGGTGGGGCAGGCGCCCAATCAGGACGTTCTCCAAGACAGTCAGGCGGCCAATGAGCTGAAAAGTCTGGTAGATCATGCCCGTGCGCTTGCGCACCTGCTGCAGCCCCTCTCCTCCGCCTTCGTGGAGGGGGAAAGAGCCAACCCAGACTTTTCCAACGCTGGGCCTAACCATTCCCTTCAGGAGCTTAAGGAGGGTGGACTTCCCAGCGCCAGAGGGGCCAATCAGGGCCACAACCTGGGCTCCATCGCCAAACAAGTCGAGGCAAACCCCTCTTAGGGCAACTTTGTTTTTAAAGGTGACCCAGAGGTTTTCTACCCGGATGCGCATTGCTCTCCCTCGGCGCGTGAAAGCCCGGTATCAAACTTAGCAGCTTGACTTTAAGTCACAACTAAAACCAGGTTAAGCCCAGATTAAAATTCCCCTAGCGGCAACAAAAGCCGGGCTGGGCAGGAGGAGGTACCCTGGGGAGAGCTGGCTTTGCTATCTTGCTTTTTATGCTCTCTTTGGATTCCTGCCCTCTATGGTTGCTGCCTCGGACTCCATTCCTTCAGCGGATCCGCCCCGCGCTCTTCTGCCGGAGGGGATCGCTCATCTGGACAGCCTCCGCTACAACGAACAGGGTTTGATCCCGGCCATTGTGCAGGACTACCTGGACGGGACGGTGCTGATGATGGCCTGGATGAACCGGGAATCGCTGCAGAAAACGCTGGAGACAGGCCGCACCTGGTTCTGGAGCCGCTCCCGCCAGGCGCTCTGGCCCAAGGGGGAAACTTCTGGCCATGTGCAGTGGGTCAAACAAATCCGCTACGACTGCGACAGCGACGCGCTGGTCATTTTGGCGGAGCAGGTGGGAGATGCGGCCTGCCACACAGGAGCGCGGAGCTGCTTCTTCCGCACCCTCCCAGAGAAGGAAGGGGATCCCATCCCGGCCGCCGATACCCTGTCGCAGGTGTTTGCCGTGATCAAGGCCCGCCAGGCGGATCCCCGTCCCGATTCCTACACCAGCAGCCTGCTGGCCAAGGGAGACAACGCCATCCTGAAAAAACTCGGCGAGGAGACGGCTGAAGTGGTGATGGCGGCAAAAGAGGGGGACAAGACCGCCCTGGCCCGCGAGGTGGCGGATCTCTGGTACCACTGCCTCGTGGCTCTTGCTCACTATCAGGTGGATATCCGGGATGTCTATCGCCAACTCCAAGCCCGTCGTTCCCCTCGGTGAAGGGGCTCTGTCCGAGAAGGGGGAGCCGCTTTTGGCGGAGATGGATCACCCCCCATCTTTAGATCAACCGACAGCCAAGGTTCACTTGGATGTGCAGGCTGGGCGACGGGGCCAAGTGGATCTGGAGACCGATTGGGAGACTTTGGCCCGTTACCTGCGCGGCCATGGCCAGTGGATCCAGCGCTGCTTCCGGCCATTGCAGGTGGAGCCCCTCTCTGCCGACACCTACAAGCTGCAGTTTTTCCGCATGGGTGGGCTGGGGTTTGAGCTGGAGCCCTGCTTTGGGGTGAAGATCTGGCCGGAGGAAGATTACCTGTTTCGGCTGACTTCGACTGAGCTGCCGGGGGAGGCCGCCCTGCCCTATCGGGTAGATTGCCAGGCCAGTTTCCGGCTGGAGGAGCTACCGGGATCCCCTGCCACTACCCGCGTCCACTGGGATCTTCATCTCGATATCCGGCTGCATTTGCCCAAGTTTTTGCAAGTTCTGCCGCGCAAGTTGGTTCAGAGAGTGGGCAGCCAGGTGGTGCAGCAGGTTACCCGCGGCCTCAGCGATCGCTTTACCCACAATGTCTGCAGCGATTTCTATTGCTCCATTGGCCGTCCCCATCACTCCTATCGCTTGGTTGTGGTGGAAGACAAGGCGTGATACCCTATGGGTCAACGTGAGTGAGTTGTCGGTCAGCTTGCTCCGGCAACCGGTGATGGGGTTCACCGTAACCGCCTCAGGCAGGTTCTAAGAATTCTCTAAATCCAAGGCTGAGGCTGATGACTCCTACTCTTCTGGGCAGATCCAGGGGGTGGGAGTCTTTGATCTTGGGTTACCACCCCACAGCCCCCAAGGCTCTACTTCCCTCTGGGCTGCCCTTCACCATCCGGACGGCAAAGAGAGAGGTTTTGTTGATGCTGGGCAGTTGGCTGTGGATCTTAGGGATGGGCTTTTTTGTCGGCCAGATCGTGGGCCGGCTGGGGATGCCGCCACTAGTGGGGATGATTCTGGTCGGGATCCTGTTGCAAGAGGTCTTGTCCCCAGAGCTGTTGGCGGCAGCCGGGGATCTGCGCCTAGTGGCCGTCACGATCATCCTCATGAGGGCGGGCCTGGGGCTGGATTGGGAAAAGCTGGCCCAGCAGGGATCCGTGGCCCTGCGGCTGGGGTTTTTGCCGGCAGCCTGTGAGGCGGGGGCAGTGGCGCTCTTGAGCCGCTGGATCCTGGGGCTGGACTGGGGGACGGGGCTGCTTTTGGGCTGCGTGCTCGGGGCGGAGTCGCCGGCGGTGATTGTGCCAGGGATGCTGCGCCTCAAGAGCCTGGGCTGGGGGGTGACCAAAGGGATCCCGGACGCCATTTTGACCGGCAGCGCCCTTTCCGATGTGCTGCTGTTGCTGGGCTTTAGCCTGTTGCTGAGCTTTTTGGGGCAGGGATCTGCCCAGAGCCTTCGCCTGCAGTGGCTGCCGTTCCAGGTGGGGATGGAGATCCTGCTGGGGGTGGCGGTGGGCCACCTGGGGGCGCGGGTTTTGGTGGCCCTCTTGGTACAGCAGAACTGGACTCGCAACAGCACGCAAGAGGTGCTGCTGGCGGCCTGCCTGGCGCTGGGCTTGGTGCTGGCGTCGCAGGTGTGGCCCTATTTTTCCGGCTACCTGGCGGTGATGGCCCTAGGGTTTTTCCTCGTCCAACTGGATGGGCCGCTGGCGCGGCGGCTGCGGCTTGGGTTCGACGCCCTCTGGACGGTGGCGGAGATCGTGCTGTTTGTCCTGCTGGGGGCCTCTTTGGATCTGCAGGTACTGGGATCCCTGCTCTTGCCCGGTTTGCTGCTTTTGACCCTGAGCCTGCTGTTGGGCCGAGGCCTGGGCTGGTGGCTTTCCACCCTGGGGAGCAACTGGAACTGGCGGGAGCGGCTCTTCTTGCTGCCGGGCAACATGGCCAAAGCCACGGTGCAGGCGGCCATCGGCGGCATCCCCTTAGCCCAGGGGATCCCCGGCGGGGAGACAATCCTCGCCCTAGCGGCCCTGTCGATTTTGACCACAGCTCCCCTGGGAGCTTGGCTAACCCAGGTTTTTGCCCCTCGCCTATTGGAAAAGGGAGAGGTGGATCCCACCAAGGTGGGCAGCCAGGGTAAGGTGAGCTTCTTGGCCGCTGTGGATACCTCTCCCTTGGCTGAGGCGGTGCTGCGCAAGGCAGCGGATCTGGCGCGGCGGGTGGATGGGGAAGTGATTGTGCTCCATGTTACCGATGAGCCCCAGGGGAAGGGGGTGGAAGCGTTGCGGCAGCTTGCCCAGCGTCTTTTGGCGGATATTCGCCACGAATTTTGCCTGGCTTCTGGCCCCCTGGCGGAGACCATCGTGGATGTGGCCCAGGAGCGGCAGGTTACCGACATAGTCATGGGCAAGCGGGGCCACCGCGGTTGGGAGCAAGTGTTGGTGGGATCCACTTCCCAAGCAGTGTTGGAGACCAGCTCCATTCCGGTGATTTTGGTAGA
>NZ_JANSJI010000184.1:0-5238 GCF_047462475.1 Synechococcus sp. H55.11 | reverse complement strand
CGCACGGAGACGGTGGACTTTGGGAACGCTGAGGCTGCCGCCGACGCCATCAACGCTTGGGTCAAAGAGCAGACGCAGGGACTCATCGAGAAACTGTTCCAAGCGGGCGACTTCGACGCGCAGACGCGCCTCGCGCTGGTGAACACGCTTTACTTCGAGGGCAAGTGGCAGTACCCGTTCCCGAAGGACGCGACTCAAGATGCGCCATTTTATCTGGAGCGCGGCGAGACGCGGCAGGTTCCGATGATGCGCCTGTCGGAGCGGCTGCCCTACCTCAAGGGCGAGGGCTTCGAGGCGGTCGCGCTGCCGTATGGCGAGGGCGACTACCGCTTCTACCTGTTTCTGCCCGACAAGGGTCGCACGGTCGCCGACCTGCGCCAGCAACTGACGCCCGAAAACTCGGGCAAGTGGCTTGGGGCGTTCCGCGTGGTGCAGGGCAGCGTGCAGATGCCGCGTTTTAAGATCGAGGCGAAGTACGACCTGAAGTCCCCGCTAAGTGCGCTGGGGATGGGCGTTGCGTTTGATCCTGACCGCGCCGACTTCAGCCGCATCGCCGAGGTCGCGCCTGAGCGGCTGTTCATCCAGAAGGCGATTCAGAAGGCGGTGGTGGAGGTGGACGAGGAGGGCGCCAAAGCCGTTGCAGCGACGGGTATAACGGTCGGCGTGACCTCTGTGCCCGTAGACCAGTTTAACATGGTGGTTGACCGCCCGTTCCTGTTCGCGATTGTGCATCAGCCGTCGGGCGCCGTGCTGTTTTTGGGCGTTGTGCGGCAGCCCGGAGCGTAGGGGCGACGCCCTTTTTGAGCCGACGCCCCGCGAATCGGCAGAAATTCGGGGGGAATTTGCCCCGAATCGGGCTTAAACCCTTGACAACGCTGTCGCGGGCATGGTATTATATAGCCCGCCTCAGAGCAAGGGTCTTTGGGGCGGAAGTGATACCTTGAGATCCCAGAACCTGCGTGCGGAAGGGCGATGCCCTTGACAAACGCGCCTGGGATGTGGTATAATCCGACTCGCCGACAAAATGCCGTAAGGCGTGTTGGCGTGTGCGCTTGCTGCAAGGGCGGCAAGCGGTGATTGAACCTTGAAAACCGGGCAGGTAAGAACGCTTTGCGAGGCCAGTCACCTTGGAAAACGAGCCTGCGTAAGCAGGAATCGCGTTTTCTGACGGAGAGTTTGATCCTGGCTCAGGGCGAACGCTGGCGGCGTGCCTTAGACATGCAAGTCGAGCGGTAGGCGTCCTTCGGGGCGCCGAGAGCGGCGAACGGCGGAGTAACACGTGGGTAACCTGCCCCGAAGACTGGGACAACCCGGGGAAACTCGGGCTAATACCGGATGTGGATGCGCGGGCTTCGGCTTGGGCATCTAAATGGGTTTCCGCTTCGGGATGGGCCCGCGGCCTATCAGGTTGTTGGTGAGGTAACGGCTCACCAAGCCGACGACGGGTAGCCGGTCTGAGAGGATGATCGGCCCGAGGGGCACTGAGACACGGGCCCCACTCCTACGGGAGGCAGCAGTCGGGAATTTTGGGCAATGGGCGCAAGCCTGACCCAGCGACGCCGCGTGGAGGACGAAGCCCTTCGGGGTGTAAACTCCTTTTAGTGGGGACGAACGCAGACGGTACCCACAGAAAAAGCCCCGGCTAACTACGTGCCAGCAGCCGCGGTAATACGTAGGGGGCGAGCGTTGCCCGAATTTACTGGGCGTAAAGCGCACGTAGGCGGCTTCGTAAGTCTGGTGTGAAATCTCACGGCTCAACCGGGAGGCTGCACCAGATACTGCGAAGCTCGAGGACGGGAGAGGAGATCGGAATTCCCGGTGTAGCGGTGAAATGCATTGATATCGGGAGGAACACCAGTGGCGAAGGCGGATCTCTGGCCCGTTGCTGACGCTGAGGTGCGAAAGCTGGGGGAGCGAAAGGGATTAGATACCCCTGTAGTCCCAGCCCTAAACGATGGGCGCTAGGTGTTGGGGGATTAACCCTCGGCGCCGTAGCTAACGCATTAAGCGCCCCGCCTGGGGAGTACGGCCGCAAGGTTGAAACTCAAAGGAATTGACGGGGGCCCGCACAAGCGGTGGAGCATGTGGATTAATTCGATACAAACCGAAGAACCTTACCTGGGCTTGACATCCACGAGAAACGCCCTAGAAATAGGGCGCCTCGGTGGGGAAACCCACCGACCCGTGGACACCGGTTGCATGGCTGTCGTCAGCTCGTGCCGTGAGGTGTTGGGTTAAGTCCCGCAACGAGCGCAACCCTTGTCCTCTGTTGCCAGCGGGTTATGCCGGGCACTCTGAGGAGACTGCCGTGGTCAACACGGAGGAAGGTGGGGACGACGTCAAGTCAGCATGGCGGTTACGTCCAGGGCGTCACACATGCTACAATGGGTGGTACAAAGGGCAGCCAACGCGCGAGCGGGAGCGAATCCCAAAAAACCACCCTCAGTTGGGATCGCAGTCTGCAACTCGACTGCGTGAACGCGGAATCGCTAGTAACGGCGGGTCAGCCATACCGCCGTGAATACGTTCCCGGGCCTTGTACACACCGCCCGTCAAGTCACCCGAGTCGGTTGCACCCGAAGTCGGTCGCCTAACCCGCACGGGAGGGAGCCGCCGAAGGTGTGGCTGGTAAGGGGGACTAAGTCGTAACAAGGTAGCCGTACCGGAAGGTGCGGCTGGATCACCTCCTTTAACGGAAGCAACTCTCTACGGCGCGCAAAGCACTACCTGCTCGGTTTTGAGGGAGCCACATACGGGCGCGTAGCTCAGTCGGTTAGAGCGCACCCCTGATAAGGGTGAGGTCATTGGTTCGAATCCAATCGCGCCCACCAGTGGGGGCGTAGCTCAGCGGGAGAGCACCTGCTTTGCACGCAGGGGGTCACCGGTTCAAATCCGGTCGCCTCCACCAACCTAACCACCAGCGCCTCTGGGGCGTTGATGGTTGGGCTGATAAGGCGCCCACAGTACGGGCAACGGACCCAACGATTTCCACTTTGACAACTGGACTGGAGTCATCGAGAAGCGCGCCAAAGTAGGCAAGCTACTAAGGGCGCACGGCGGATGCCTAGGAGCAAGGAGCCGATGAAGGGCGTGGTAAGCTGCGATAAGCTGCGAGGAGCCGCAAACAGGCGTTGATCCGCAGATCCCCGAATGGGAGAACCCGGCCACCGGATGGGTGGTCACCCACCGCTGAACCCATAGGCGGTGTGGAGGGAACCTGGGGAACTGAAACATCTCAGTACCCAGAGGAAGAGAAATCGAACGAGATTCCCTCAGTAGCGGCGAGCGAACGGGGAAGAGCCTAAACCAATCGGGCATGCCCGATTGGGGTCGTGGGACCGACACCAGAGAGCGATTCCGCTTAGCAGAAGTGTCTGGAAAGGCACGCCATAGCGGGTGACAGCCCCGTATGCGAAAAGTGGAACGCCTCGTCGGGATCCCGAGTAGCACGGGATAAGTGGAACCCTGTGCGAATCTGCCCGGACCACCGGGTAAGGCTAAATACTCCTTGCTACCGATAGCGCAACCAGTACCGTGAGGGAACGGTGAAAAGCACCCCGGCGAGGGGAGTGAAAGAGAACCTGAAACCGTGCGCTTACAAGCAGTCGGAGGACTATACCCCTCTGGGGGACAGTCTGACGGCGTGCCTTTTGCAGAATGAGCCGGCGAGTTGTGCTCAGCGGCAAGGTTAAGCGTCTCAGACGCGGAGCCGTAGCGAAAGCGAGTCCACACAGGGCGACCCAGTCGCTGGGTGCAGACCCGAAACCGCGCGATCTAACCCTGGTCAGGCTGAAGCCGTGGTAACACACGGTGGAGGGCCGAACTGGTGACCGTTGAAAAGGTCTCGGAGGAACTGGGGTTAGTGTGGTGAAATGCCAATCGAGCGCGGAGATAGCTGGTTCTCCCCGAAATGCATTGAGGTGCAGCCTCACGCGCTATGCTATGCAGGTAGAGCCACTGGATGGGCTAGGGGCCCTACCAGGTTACCGAACCCAACCAAACTCCGAATGGCATAGCAGGAAGCGTGGGAGTGAGACAGCGACGGATGAGCGCCGTTGTCAAAAGGGCAATAGCCCAGATCGCCCGCTAAGGTCCCTAAACACAGGCTAAGTGTTAAAGGATGTAGGGTCGCGTAAACAACCAGGAGGTTGGCTTAGAAGCAGCCACCCTTTAAACAGTGCGTAACAGCTGACTGGTCGAATGTGACCCTGCGCCGATAATGTAAGGGGGCTCAAGCCTGTTACCGAAGCGGCGGGTTCCCGCAAGGGAGCGGTAGGGGAGCGTTCTGCTCGCAGTGAAGGTGGAGCGGAAGCACCACTGGAGCGTGCAGAAGTGAGAATGCCGGCACGAGTAGCGAGAAGACGGGTGAGAATCCCGTCCGCCGAAAGCCTAAGGGTTCTTCAGGCAGGTTCGTCCGCTGAAGGTTAGGCGGTCCTAAGTCGAGGGCGAAAAGCCGTAGGCGAAGGGCAGTGGGTCAACATTCCCACCCCAGGTGGTGGAGCCAAGCGGTGACGCTTCAGAATCGGTCGGGCGCAGAGTTGGAAGGCTGCGCTCGCCCCAGCGGCAACTCTGGGGCGACGAAGGGATCCTCACGGTGAACGAAGCGACTGTGACTGGAGCCGAGAAAACCCGTGTAGCGTTGAAACCACCTGACCGTACCGCAAACCGACACAGGTAGGCGAGGCGAGGAGCCTCAGGCGCGCGAGAGAAGTCCCGCTAAGGAACTCGGCAAATTGACCCCGTAACTTCGGGAGAAGGGGTGCCTCGAAAGAGGTCGCAGCAAAGCGGGCCCGGCGACTGTTTACCAAAAACACAGCTCTCTGCGAAGGGGAAACCCGATGTATAGGGGGCGACGCTTGGCCAATGCCCGTAGGTTAAGGGGAGGGGTCAGCCGCAAGGTGCAGCCCTGAACTGAAGCCCGGGTGAATGCCGGCCGTAACTCTAACGGTCCTATGGTGACTTCGCTGCCCCCCTCATGGGTAACCATGAGGAGCGCACCCAGCTATATGCTGGAAACTCCGAGTATCCAGCGGTACTCGCAGGAGACTCTCTACTATCGGAGAACTTAATCCCTGTGAGTAACAATCCGTCTGGTGCGGACAACCAGCAGGAAAGGCTGGCTTGGGAAGCACTCAAGCCAGAATCCTCAGAGACCATACGCTGGGTACCTCAACGACGAGGTAAAGAGATGGTCCCATCTGCATGGCGACATGCAGGAGTCGTGCCCTTTGACAAGGG
>NZ_JANSJI010000183.1:0-5239 GCF_047462475.1 Synechococcus sp. H55.11 | reverse complement strand
ATGTACCCGGATTCACCCCTAGTTCCCGCAGCTTTTGGGCCAGGTGCTCTGCTCGCTGTTCGGCCTGCTCGGCTCGTTGCCGTTCTTGTTCAGCCCTTTGCCGCTCCAGTTCGGCCTCGGTGGGCACCAGCTCTCCAGCAGGCGTGGCCCAGCGAATCCATGTGGTTTCGATGTCCCGAAACCTGCCTTCCCATTTCACCAGGTACAGTCCCAGAACTGCGCTCGGCAGGCGACCTTCTGCATCGACTTCAATCGGCTCATAGTGGTCGCCCCTCAGCCGAAACCCCGCCCAGTCCTCTGGCTCAAACGGGTCAAACCAAAAGTACTCCGGCACCCGGATAATTTGCTCGTAAAGCTGCTTTTTGCTTGTCTTATCATCCTGGGCAGTGCTGGGAGAAAGAAGCTCAATCACCACGTCTGGCCCTTTGCCCTGCTCCCAGATCACCCAGCTTTTGCGCTCGCCCTTGGGCACTCCCAGCACCACAAAATAATCAGGCCCTCGGAAATTGCGGCTGCGGGTCTGCTCCAAGCTGTAGTAGAGGAACATGTTGCCGCTGACAAAGCCATCAGGGCGCTGCTGCAGCCAGGTTTGGGTGACGGAGATGAGCAAGTCCATCTGGCACTTGTGTCGCCAGCTTTCCATAGGTACGCCGTCGTCGTAGGGGAGCTCGTCTTGGGTAGGGGGCCAGTCGGGTAGATTAACCGGATCCGGCACCTCAATAATCGGTTTGGGGTTGGTCATTGCCAGTTCTCCGATAGGTATTTTGGGCTGGCCAGTTTTCTTTACAAAGTATCGGGATCCACTCCCAGTTCTCGCAACTTTTGGGCCAGGCGCTCCGCCCGTTGCCGTTCGATCTTTTCGGCTTCTTCTGGTGTGGGCACCAGCTCACCATTGGGGAAAAAGTACCGCAGCTGCCGGTTGTGAATGCCCAGGTACAGCCCCAACACCTCGCTCCAGCGCCACCCCTGCTCCGTTGGCTCAATCTCCTCGTACTGTTCCCCCCTCAGTCGCCAACCCATAAACTCCTGCGTTTCGGGAGAAAAGTAGAAGTACTCGGGTGTCCTAAAAACCCTTTCGTAAAGCTCCCGCTTCTCACCCCGATCCACCTTGGCTGTTGATTCCGAAAGCAGCTCGACGATCAAATCCGGGTACTTGCCCCCTTCTTCCCACACCACCCAAGAGGGGCGGGGGCGGTTTTCTACCCCTTTGACCAAAAACAGATCTGGGCCGCGGAAGTCTTTGCTTTTGAGTTGCTCTCGGCTGTAGTAAACGGTGAGGTTCCAGGCGAGGAAGTAGTCGTTGCGATCCTGCCAGAGGCGGGTGAGGCAGCTCACCAGAATCAAAAGCTGCAAGGCGTGGAGGGAGTGTTCCATTTCCGGTTCATCGCTGAGCAGCCCCTGGGCCGAGGGCATGAGCTCCGCCAGTTGCTGGCGGGTGAGGGGAGTTGTCTTTTCTTGGACTTTCTCTGGAGCCAACATGAGGCACGCAGGTCGGGTGAGTTGATTGAGCTATAGGCTAGCCCATAGGCAAACCTGGCAGTGGAAGGGGAAAAACGTTCTAGAAAAGGAAGCATAATGGGGGGTGCAAACCTCTTTTCCTGCTCTCATGTCTTTCTGGAAACCTTTGGTGCTCTTGGCAGTGCTGCTTTTTGCTTGGGCAGGCGGGATCCCCCCTGTGCAAGCAGCCACTCTGGGCGGATCCCCTTACAACCGCGCCCAACAGGAGGTTGTGGTTGCAGCCAGTCCAGAGCAGGTGTTGAAGGCGGCTGAACAGGCTTTTCAAGTCTGGAAGCGAGGCGAGCTGCTGTCTGTGAATGCCGAGGCGCTGGAAGTGAAAGGGATCTCCCGCACCAACTTTTTTAAGTTCGTGGACGATCTGACGGTTTCCTTATCGCCCATCGAAGGGGATCCCGGCCATACTCGTCTGCACATCACTTCGGTGGGCCGTATTGGGGAATACGATTTCGGCGGCAACCGGCGCAACATCAACGAGTACCTGAACACTCTGCAGTCCTTGTTGTCACAGGAGTAAAGCACCGCCATTGGGGTGAGAAAGGTGGATGACTCCTGGCTAGGGTCTTTCCGATTCCTCTGTTGCATGGTTCTCTTCTAGCTTGGCCACACGGGCTTCTAGCTTGCGCAGGGCCCGCTGCAGCTCAGGCAAATGTCGCTGAACTGCCATGCTCTTGCGCCATTCGGCAATGGGCTGATGGGGGTAGCCGGCCACTGTTTGGCCAGGAGGGATGTCGCTGGTAACGCCCGTCTGAGCGGCCACACGCACGCCATTGCCGATGTGCAGGTGGCCGGCCAGGCCGCATTGCCCGGCCAAAATGACGTGGTGGCCCAACTGGGTGCTGCCGGCAATGCCCACCTGGGCGACGATCAAGCAGTGGGACCCCGTGCGCACACCGTGGCCAATCTGCACCAGGTTGTCGATCTTGGTGCCGCGGCCAATACGGGTCTCCCCGACGGCGGCCCGATCGATGGTGGTGTTGCTGCCCACTTCTACACCGTCTTCCAGCACCACCCGGCCCGCCTGCAGCATGCGCCGCCAGGAGCCATCGGGGAGAGGAATGTGGCCGAAGCCGTCGTCGCCAATCACAGCGCCGCTGTGGATGAGGCAATCGTCGCCAATCTCCGTGCGCTCGTGAATGACGCAGTTGGCGAAAAGCTGACACCGGGATCCAATCCGCACGTAGGGGTAGATGGTTACGTTGGGGTGGATTTGGGTGTAGTCGCCGATCCTCACCCCTTCCATCACCACCACATGCGGCCCAATGGCCACCCCCTCTCCCAACTCAACGCTGGGATCGATCACGGCTGTGGGATGGATCCCGGTGGGCAGGCGATAGGGTTGGTAAAACAGCTCGATGGCCTGGGCAAAGAGCAAGCGGGGATCCCTGCCCCGCAGGCAGGGGATGGGGCGAGGTAAAGCTATAGATTCGCCCACGATGACGGCGCTGGCTTGGGTTTGCTCCAAGAGGGGCAAGTAGCGGTCTTCGCTGAGGAAGCTCAACTCGCCTGGGCGAGCTTCCGCCAGGCTAGCTACGCCGTGGATCTCGAGGGTGGGATCCCCCTCGTAGGCGCATCCCAATTTTTGGGCGATCTCCTGTAGCCGCATCAGGGTTGGTGTCCTCTACGATTGCAACAGCCGCACATCCATCACAGTGCCGCGCAAGTTGTAGCTAAAAGTCTCCAGCTCCAGGGGAACGCCAACTTTGACGCGGTTGTTGCCCAGGACAATGCCGTTCTCGGTCCGCTGGCCCCGTCCCCGCAAGGTAAACACCAGATCAAAGCGGTAGGACTCTGGGTCAGGCAAGTTCTCGACCCGTCCATCGGGGAAAACCACCGGAACCGTGCGGCTGACATTTTCTATCCGCACCACTTCCACCTGGCCGTAGGGCTGGTTGCGGATGATCAAGTCAGCCTTCTGACCCACTTGAAAGGGTTCCAGGGATCGGCTGCTGACCCCCCGCACGATCATGTCCACTTCCACCGGCAGGGTAGGGCCGCCCCCCACCTGGACGACGCTGCCCGCTTGCCGCCCTGGCAAAAACAAAACGGCGACAACGGCCGCCACCACAATCGCCAGCGCCCCCAGATCTAGGAGACTGACTTTTCCCAAAAGACGTCCCTGTCCGTCAATGAGCCGCATAGCCCCCTCTCCTCCAACACACTGTTTTGATTCTAGGCAGGTTTGCTCCCCAGGTGGCCTCTCCTGCTTGGCCTAAGGGATCCAGGCCAGGGCGCTGCTGCTCAGCGGCAGGCGACGACGGCTGTTGGGGAGCGGCAGTCCATCTTGCAAGTCCAGCAACCACACTTGCCCGCTGCGGATCGCTTGCCCACTGCGGCTGAGGGGAGCCCAGGGATCCGGAATCTCCTCTTGCAAGGGCTGCAAAAGCGTGTAGGCCAACAGGCGTCCGTCCGGAGAAAGGCTGAAGTCCAGCTCAAAGGGGTAGTCGGCCCGCGCCACCTCTATGGTCTTGCCCGCCCTCCCGCTGCCGAACACCACTGCCAGCAAGCGGGGGGACTCGGTGTAGGCCAGAGATTCCAACGCGCCCTCACCAACAAACTCGGCCTCGCTGACCAAGCCGTAAAAGACGGGTGCGCCGGGAGAAAAGGCTCCCTTGGTTACGGATCCCTCGGTTACCCAAATCTCCTCGCTGGTGCCGGTATTGCTGACGATAAAGAGGCTGCGGGTGTAGTCGGGATTGAAGCGCAGCAAAGCCCCGAAAGCCCCGTCGGGACGGATGGCCAAGGTTTGGCCGAACTGGGCCAAAAAGCTCTCCGCTGCCGCCCGCGGGTGCAGGGGCACAATCCCCACCCCTTGCCCCTGGGAGATGAGCAAGCTGCTCTCATCAGGGCTGATGAAAAAGTCTCCCCCCAAAGCCGTGTCCAGCTCCAGACGCTCAAAGGGATCCTGTCTCCTTTTCTGGACCCACAGCTCCGTCTGGACAGGGGCGAGGGGATCCCGTTGCAGGGGGATCCGCTCCGCTACCACCAGCTCCCCCGTCGGCGAGACCTGGAAGCGCAGGTTTTGGTAGCCCTGGTGATCCAGCAGCAACTGGGAAGACTGATCCTCCAGATCCAGGCGGTACAGATCCTGGTGTTGTAGGCTGGTGGTGGTGGCAAAGTAGTAGACAAAGCGGCCATCGGCGCTGGGCTGCATTTGAGTGACCTTCAGCCCGGCTGGCGTCAGCAACGTGGTGGATCCCGTCTCCAGGTTAAAGAGGAACAGCCGCCCCCGTTGGTCTGCTTCCGTGCCGATCCCCAACAACTGCCGATCCGGCGTGCGAAACTCCCCCTCAAAAGGCCGGGCCATGGGCTGGCCCCGCTCATCCACGGCGGCCTTTAGGCGCAGCCGGTAGGTCTGGCCGTAGGGGGCCGGCTCTGTCAGGGTCCAAAAAAAGCGGCGGCCCAGCTTGTGCATCCGGCCCGGCAGAGGCGGCTGGATCTCCAAGTTGGCCGCAACGCTGTCCGCATCCATAGGGCGGTTGAAGGTCAGCACCATCTGCAGTTCCTGGGATCCCACCCGCTGCTGTTGCCAGTTGAAATCCCGCACATAGGGGGCCGTATGGTTGCCCAGCAAAAATAAGATCACCCCAATCGCCAAGTTGCAGAGGGTGATCCCGGCTACCCAGCGATCCAAGGGCTGGGTCAGCCCTCGCTGCAGAGCTGCATAGAAACGACGTGCCGGCCAGGCAGGCATCCGGGTCGTACAGTTCTCGACATCTCAAAC
>NZ_JANSJI010000182.1:0-1195 GCF_047462475.1 Synechococcus sp. H55.11 | reverse complement strand
TAGCTGAGCAATACATTGCTGGTTGCGCTCACCAGGCTTGCCTATAGCAAGGGGTTCCTGGAGATGAGGAAAAGCCTTAGCATCTGGCATTGGCTGGCCCGCCGATATGGGCTTAGGCTCTTGAGTGCTGCCGATATAGCCGTCAATGGCTCGCGGCCCTGGGATCTGCAAGTCCACGACGAGCGGCTTTACCTGCGCTGCCTGCTCTATGGATCCCTGGGCTTTGGCGAGGCCTACCTGGAGGGGTGGTGGGATTGTGAGGCTATTGACGAGTTGGTTTGTCGTCTCCTCACCGGTCAGGCAGTGGAGCAAGTGGGCTGGCCGGTTCGGCTCCTGCTTGCCTTGGACAGTCGCCTCATCAACCGCCAGCGGGGTAAGGGAGCGTTTGTGGTTGGCCAGCGCCACTACGACCTCGGCAGTGATCTCTACGAGGCCATGCTGGATCGCCGCCTGATCTATAGCTGTGCTTATTGGGATGGGGGGGCACAAACCCTCGACGAAGCCCAGGAAGCCAAGCTGGATCTCATTGCCCGCAAGCTGGATCTGCAGCCCGGCATGCGCGTGCTCGACATCGGCTGTGGTTGGGGCGGCACGGCACAGTACCTGGCCGAGCGCTATGGGGTGCAGGTTGTGGGCATCACCGTCTCGCAAGAGCAGGCCAAGCTGGCCAGCGAACGCTGCCGCGGCCTACCGGTAGAGATCCGGCTGGAAGACTATCGCCAGACGCAGGGAAAGTTTGATCGGATCCTTTCTGTGGGCATGTTTGAGCATGTGGGCTACCGCAACTACCGAACATTTATGCAGGTAGTCCGTCGCCTTCTCAAAGAGGATGGCTTGTTTCTTCTCCACACCATCGGCGCCAACGTTGCTTACCAAGGGCGGGATCCGTGGATTGAGCGCTACATTTTTCCCAACTCGATGCTCCCCTCGCCTCGTCAGATAACAGCGGCTTTCGAGGGCCTATTTGTTCTGGAAGACTGGCACAACTTTGGGATCAACTACGTGGCCACCCTAAAAGCTTGGCACACCAATTTTGAGCGGGCATGGCCCCAACTGGCTGGTCGCTACGACGAGCGCTTTCGCCGCATGTGGAAGCTTTACCTGCTGATGAGTGCCGGCAGCTTCAAGGCCCGCGCCAGCCAGCTTTGGCAACTAGTCCTCTCGCCCAGGGGAGTAAGGGGCGGCTACCGCTCGG
>NZ_JANSJI010000181.1:0-20552 GCF_047462475.1 Synechococcus sp. H55.11 | reverse complement strand
CTTCCCGCTGGATTTGGCGGCGGTGGAAGTGGCGCCGGCCATCCGTGGCTAATCCACTCTTGACCGAGTAGACTAGTCCTTCTTGAGTCCCCTGGCAGATGCCGGGGGATTTTTTTCTTCTACTGCCCCCTCCAATCTTTCTACCCAGGTGGGAGACCAAAATCGGCAAACGGTTTACCAGGATCTTTCCCCCAGTTTTTTCCAGTTAGAGTAGGGCTATTGCATCTGCAGGTAAAGGATATGGCGATCATTTCTTCTCGGGCTGTGGGGGCTGAGGATCCCGGGCAGCAGCAAAAGAGTTCTGCTTGCAGAGAAGGGATGGAGTTCCGCTCCCAGAACCGGGGCCGGCAAGCCGATGAGCTGTTGCAGCCACAGGCTCAGCCTGGCGAGGCTCAGGAAGAATCCCTGCGCCCGCGCACCCTAGCCGAGTACATCGGCCAGACGGAGCTTAAGGAAGTGCTTTCCATTGCCATTGCGGCGGCCCGGGCCCGCGGTGAGCCTTTGGATCACCTATTGTTCTATGGCCCGCCCGGCCTCGGCAAAACCACGGTGGCTGCGGTGCTGGCGGCAGAAATGGGATCCCACTTCTACATGACCACAGCCCCGGCGCTGGAGAGCCCCCGCGACATTGCCGGCTACCTGGTGCGCCTGAAGCGGGGGGATGTGCTGTTTATCGACGAGATCCATCGCCTGCCCAAAGTGACGGAAGAATTGCTCTACCCGGCCATGGAAGATTTTCGCCTCGATATCACCATCGGCAAGGGTCGCTCGGCCCGCATCACCTCTCTGCCCTTGGAGCGCTTCACCCTCATCGGGGCCACCACTCGCATCGGCGCCCTCACCTCGCCGCTGCGGGATCGCTTTGGCCATGTGCAACGGCTGCGCTTTTATGAGCCCCACGAGCTGGTGGAAATCGTGTTGCGCACTGCCCGTCTCCTGAACACTTCCATCGATCCAGAAGGGGCGACAGAGATCGCCCGCCGTTCTCGGGGCACGCCGCGTATTGCCAATCGCTTGTTCAAGCGGGTGCGCGATTATGCCCAGGTGCGAGGAGATGGCCACATCAGCCGAGAAGCGGCAGCCGCGGCCCTGGAGTTGTTCCAGGTGGATCCTATGGGGCTGGATTGGACAGATCGTAAGCTCCTGACGATCCTGGTGGAGCAGTTTGCGGGCGGGCCCGTGGGCCTGGAGACGATGGCCGCCGTGACGGGTGAGGATCCCCAAACCATCGAAGAAGTCTACGAGCCCTACCTGTTGCAGATCGGCTATCTGCAGCGCACACCCCGTGGGCGGGTGGTTACCCCCGCCGCCCTGCAGCACTTGGGCTACGCAGCCCGTTCCCTCACCCCCAGCCCCTCTCCCACAAGGGGAGAGGGGAGTTAATCTAGCTGCGATCGTTGCTGCCAACAGGGCTGAAACTGGGCACCACCAGCTCGCGGTTTTGCTTAGTGAGGCGGCCATACAGCTCTTGGGTGTTGGGGAAGTTGGCCGCCGGCAAGGTGGGGAAGCGGCGGTAGGGCACTGTATCTTCCCCGAAGAGATCCCGGTACTCTTGGGTATTCAGCAAGGCGCGCACAAAGGCCTTCAAACCCTGGGTGGCCAGGATCTGGTTGTACTTGCGGATCTCCTGCTGGTTCAGGGGCGCGCGGCCCAGGAAGTGCTTGGTGCCCAACTCGATCACCTTGGTGTTGGGATAGGGAGCGTAGAACTCAGAGCGGTACAGTTCTGAACACCCCAGCGCCTCGATGAACTCCTTGACGGTGATCTCGCCGTTGCGCAGCCTGGACTCGGCGGAGCTGAGCTCGGCACTGATGTTGTAAATGTCCATATCTCGCTCAAAGACCTGCCGGTAGGCGGCGCGGATGAGGTTGTTCACCTCGGCTTTGTTGGCCAGGCTGGTGAGCTTGAAGATGGGAACCTCCTGGCGCACCTTGGGCACTCCCTGCTGGGCCCGCCGCTGGATCTCCAGCTCGCCGGAGGGCATATCCTGCGGCTGGCCCAACTTGACAAAGAGGGGGATATCCTCATCGGTGCGAATGGGCTTGAGCGCCGCCATATCGCTGGATCCGGGGCGCATCCGCCGCAACGCCAGGCCGCCGGGGGTGAGGTAGCGCTCGTAGGGCACAATGTCTTCTCCGAAGGCCCGCTGGTACTCCTCGCTGTCGAGGATGGCATCCACCACCGCGTAGAACCCTTGCTTGGAGGCAATGTCGAACAGACGGTTGATCTCCTGCCGCCCGTAGGTGGGCCGGCCCAGCAGCTTGCGGTGGATAAACTCGATGGCTTTGCAAACATACAAGCTGGACCAGTACTTGTTGCGAAAGAGATCCGATTTGGCCAGTTGGCGCACAAACTCTTTGACGCTGATCTCGCCCGACTCCAGCTTGATCTCCCAGCGGGTTAGCCGTTGGCCTTCGTAGGGCACATAGCCATATAGCTGCTGGTAGCAGGCGCGGATCACCGCTTGTGTGGATCCCTCGCTGCCAACAATCCCCGCCCGTGCCCCCAACCGCCGACTGCGATCCCCAGGGGTTTGGGTGAGCTTGAAAACCTTGGGCCCCAAGCTGCCCGGATCCCCTGCCGCCCTGGGATTGGTGCGCTCGTTGGTGAGGGCAAAGCCGCGCCGGATGAGGATGCGCTTGACATCCTTGTTGAAGGGGGCGGGGCTGGCGTTGAGGGAACGGGTCTCCTTGGGGAAGATGGCGCCAAATTGGATCTCCAGCGGGTCGTTGCCGACGCCATAGGCATGCTGATCCGGCAAAGGGCGATTGTAGCGGGCAAAGAGGGTGATGAACTGGGGCACCTTGCGGCGGGGGGCAGCGTAGTTGTAAAGATCAAACTTGGCCCCCCAGTTGGCGCTGGTTTGGGCTTCCACCCCTAGCTTGCGCAGGTAGGGCACCGTCTCCTCGCCGAAGTAGTCGCCGTACTCGCGGCTATCCACCAGCGCATCCACCAGGCCGGCCAGACCCTTGCTGGAGATGATGGAGAAGTAGGTCTGCACTTCCTCGCGGGTTTCTGGGGCCCGTCCTAGGAAGTGGCGGAAGGCCAGCTCCACGACGCGGCTGTTGATGTAGGGCTCGTAAAACTGCTTGCGGTACAGTTCGGATTTGCCCAGGCGGCGGATGAACTCCTTCATGGAGATCTCGCCGTTTTTCACCTTCGATTCCAGGTCGGAAAGCTTGAGGCCGTAGGCACGGCGGATGTCTCGCTCGAACACCTGCCGGTAGGCGGCTTTGATCACGTCTTCTTTCTCGGCGTTGGACAGCCCCGGCTTCATGGCAAAAACGGGCACTTTTTCCGCCGCCAAGTTGTAAATCTGGGGGAGCTGTAGCCCCTGCAGGGGCAGGCCATCGGCGGTGCTGGCGTTGCGCTGCCGCAGCTTATCGGAGGGGGAAGGAGCGATGAACTCGCTCAGCAAGACATCGAAATATTGGTTGATGATGGCCACCGCCTCGGCATCTTTGCGGAAGTAGCCAGCGGCGGCCCGCTTCATTTCTTGAATGGCGACGATGGTGGCCTCGGCGGAGCAGGCGTTTTCGATGATCTCCCGCAGGCCACGGGTGTTGACGGCAATGATGCTGGGATCCCCGGCCACAAGAGCGTAGGTGACGTAGCGCAAGAACCAGCTCAGATCCCGCAGGGACTTGCGCATGTTGGCGGCGCCGTAGCGGGAGATGTTAATGGGGCGGAAGTTGGGGGGAATCTCCACGCCGCTGGCGCTGAAGAGGTTGCGGATGGCCTCGAGGAAGCCGCCGGTGGACTCCACGTAAAAGGCGGTGCCCAACTTAAAGGCTTCCTTCTCGTCCTGAGTGACTTCTGGCCGCTCCAGATAGGCCATGGGCGAGCCCCCCGTGAAGATGCGGTTGGCCGCCCGGCTGACGATGATTTCGGAGTTGGCCGCGATCACTTGGGCAATGTCCAGGCGCTTCAGGCCGCTGGAGAAAAAGTCCTCCAGGCGATCCAACTCGGTGCGTCCCAGATAGCGATCCTGCTGTTCTGCCTGGGAGATGGTCGATACGGGCACGGTTTGGTACAGACGGGGGCTGGAAACGACGGTGCCAGCGGATACGTTGATACCCATCGATCTCTTAAACTCCGTTTTATCGAAAAAATGGCCGACAAAGGCTGAGGACGGTGCCCTCCCATCGCGCAGCGGGCCATAGCCTTTGGGGTGAAGAGGCCGACCCACGCTCGAACCGATGTCTCTCCCTGAGCCGAGAAGGATTGATGCCGGAGGGAGAAGCCAAGCCTAGAATACTAGGGGGATGTGCCCAGAGTGGGGGGGTTGTTGCAGTTTGTAACACTGTTTCTCATCCACATAGACATGGCTCCCGACCCGGCTCTGCCCTCACATCCGTTGTTTTCCGTCTCCAGCCTTGAAGACTGGCAACAGGGGCGTTACGAGTGCCTTGTCCAAGCTTTGCAGCAGCAGCTCCAGCAGGGATCCCCCTCCTCAGAGCTGTATTGGGGGCTGGGAGCTGCCTATCTGCTGCTGGGGCGGGAGCTGGAGGCGCAGCTTGTGTGGCAAGAGGGCTTGGCAATGCAGACAGCCGGAGGTGTAGCCGAAGCCGAGGCTGTGCGTGGGTGGGCAAGGGAGCTGCAGGAGCTGGCAGAGGGGCTATGGGAAAAAGGCCATTGGCCGCAGGCGGCGGCTTTGTACCGACAGCTTGTGGAGCAGGGATCCCTTCCTCCCGATCTGGCGGCGCTGGCCGCCCATCGCGTTGGCCTAACCCAAGAGCGCAGCCGGCTGTGGAGCGCGGCAGCGGAGTGGTATGAGCGGGCTTGCCGGTGGGATCCAGCAGCGGCAGAAAGTTCTTGGCGCTGGGGCCTGGCGCTGCTCAAGTTGGGCCGGTTCCAGGAGGCCACCTCGGCCTTGGAGCAAGCCGTGCGGCTGCGGCCGGAGTGGGGGGATCCCTGGGTGCAGATGGGCTTGGCCTGGCTGGATCAAGGGGATCCGGCGCAGGCGGTGCGGTGTTTCCGGGAGGCGGAAGCGCGGGGCACGAAGACGGCAGAGCTCTACAGCTACTGGGCAGAGGCCCAGGTGCGGCTGGATGACCCGCAGGCTGCCTGGGAAAAGTTCCGGCAGGCGGTGGCGGCGGAGCGGGAGTGGCTGCAGGCGTGGTGCGAAGGCAGCGGCAGAGAAAGCCCGCTGCGGTCTGGACTGGAGCAGGCAGGCAGGGGAGAGGGGATTCCCCAGGACCTGGATTCGGCTTGGCGACGGCGCTGGGCTCCGGCAGGCTCTGTTGCCCAGGCCAGCCCCCTTGTAACCGACTCCTGGCCGCTGCCAGCCCAAGGCTACCTCACCACCCGGCAGTGGCATCAGGCCACAGGCGAAGGGGACTACCAAGCACTGGATCCAGGGGAGGTGCTCTGTCTGCAAGCGCCCCCTGTAGCTGATCCGGCCATTGGGCAAAAGCTGCGCCCGCAGCGGATCCCCCTGGCCGAGACTTTTGTGGCCCAGATCCCCCGCGGATCCGTCCATGTGGGCCACTATCCCCGCCACCTCTACGCCAGCTTTGCCAGTGCGGTGCTCACCCGCCGGGGAGAATTGCTGGCCGATGTCTCCCTCAGCTTGCCGCCACCGGAGTTTCTCGACTGGGACTGGGGGCCGGATCACCTGGAACACCACCCCATCTTGAGCTTACCCCACCTGCCGCCGCCGATCCCACTGGACGGCTCTGTCGCCCTCTTGCCGTTGGGAGCGGTCAATTACTTTCACTGGATGGTGGATGTTTTGCCTGCCCTTGATGTCCTGCAGCGGTCGGGCGCCCTCGGAAAAGACATCCCCATCTTGATCCACGGGTATCAAAGAAAACCCTTTCAGGTGCAGAGCTTGGCCGCTTTGGGGATCGCAGCCGAGCCCATCCTCAGCTTCGAGCAGGTGGGGGGATCCCATCTGCAAGCGCAGAACCTGATCGTGCCCTCAGCAGGGGCTCCGGCGGGGTGCTTGACGCCCAGGGGATTGGCGGTGCTGCGGCAACTGGCCCGGCCGAGCTTGTCCAGCGCTCCCTTGCTGCCGCGGCGGATCTACATCAGCCGTCGTGCTGCCCGCTGGCGGCGGGTGATCAACGAAGCGGAGGTGCTGGCGGCTTTGCGCCCCTGGGGATTTGTATCGGTGCAACTGGAAACCCTTTCTCTAGCGGAGCAAGTAGCGCTGATGCAAGGGGCCGAGGCGGTGATCGGGATCCATGGGGCGGGCCTGACCAACCTCGCCTTTTGTCAACCCGGCGCCACCGTCATCGAGATCCTGCCCCGCAACGCGGTGCTCCCCTACTTTTGGATCATCGCCCAGGTGGCAGGGCTCAATTATTTCCCTTTGCTGGCGCCGGTCTGCGATCCAGCTTTGGTGGCCCTTCTGGCCAGCCCCGATTTGGATCGAGAAGATGCCTGGGTGCGGATCCCGGACTTGCTCAAGGTGCTGGAACAGACAGAGCTCAATTGATGGTGGAAAAATGCCTTTTTTCGAATTTACGAGAGTTCTGCAAGCCTCGCATTCAAGATGGGATCGGAGGGACTCGAACCCTCACGTTCTTGAGGAACAACGGATTTTAAGTCCGTAGCGTCTACCATTCCGCCACGATCCCCTCTAGCGGCAACAGTACTCTAACAGACCACAGGCCAGCAGGATCAGCCTGTAGGATCCGGTGGTGACCTGATGGGGTTGGAGTCGGTCGGTCAACCAGCCAAACAAGGTAACGGGGGATCCTACTCTTCTCGTGGATGACGATGGCGCGGATGGCTTCGATTGCCACAGCCCCCATGGCCGGGACCCCCACCTCGGGCACGTCACCGCCTGGGATCCCCCCACCTACTCAGGAGAGGCGCTCAGGCGGTAGCCGCGGGGGGTGATCAGCCGGCTGCCGTAGCGAAAGGTCTGCGAGTTGCCGATCAAGACCAGGGTAAACATATCCACCTGCTCAGGATCCAACTCCCCCAGCGTGGTGAGGTGGATGACCTCGCCGGAACGATAGAGGTTGCGGGCCACCGCCACCGGGGTGTGGGCGGGGCGGGCGGCCAAAAAGATCTGCAGGGCTTTGAGGAAGGGATCCAACCGCTGCCGCGAGCGGGGATTGTACAGAGCCACCACAAAGTCGGCCTGGGCAGCCGCCTGCAGGCGTTGCTCGATGGCCGGCCAAGGGGTGAGCCGATCCGAGAGGGAAATGGCGCAAAAATCCTGCATGAGAGGGGCTCCCAGGCGGGCGGCAGCAGCCTGAAGGGCGGAGATCCCCGGCAGCACCTCCAGAGAGGGGCGGATCCCATCCCAGCTGCTGCGGGCCAAGTACTCCAGCACCAGCCCGGCCATGCCGTAGATCCCCGCATCTCCCGAAGAGATCACCGCCACCTGCAGCCCCTGCTGGGCCAGGGCAATGGCCCGCTGCGCCCGCTGCACCTCCTGGGTGATGGAAAAGGCTTCGCAAATCTGGCCCGGGTGTAAGAGGGGCGCCACCAAGTCCAGGTAGAGCTGGTAGCCGATCACCACGTCGGCTTGGGCCAGGGCCAGGCGGGCGGCCAAGGTCAATTGGGCGGGATCCCCGGGGCCGGTGCCAATCAGCCACAGGTGCCCGGCGCGAGGGGAATACTCCTGAGCAGCGCGGGCAATGGCCAGGGTACAAGCTCCCTCGCTTTCTGAGGCAAAGACCTGCTTGGGGCAGAGAAGGGTGGCTCTCCCCTGGGCTGGATCCTCATCCCCCGACATGCGCTGGGCGGCCAAGAGGGCAGCCGCCTCCGCCACCGAAGGGGTGCCCACGGCCTGCCGCACCGCCTCCGAAGGGTGGGGAACTGGGATCCCCGCCAGGGCCGCGGCAGAGAAGAACTGGATGGGCCAACCGTGGGCCTGGGCCAACTCCAGCAGTCCCGCCTCATCCCGTTTCAACTCCAGGGTGGCCAAGCCGGCAACGGCCTCGAAGGCCAGCCCCTGGGCCTGCAGCAGGCGGCGCAGGGATCCCTCCAGCCAGGCGCGGCTGGTGCCCCGCTCGCAGCCCACACCCACCCACAGCACCCGTGGATGCCAGTGAACGGTGGGGAGCTTGTCCAGAGAAGTTGTAGATTCGCTGATCCGGATCTGGGCCACTGCTTGGTCGGGAGCGGTGAGGAAAAGAGAATGATCCGCTGGCCAGGCTCGCCGCCAGAGCTGCGTGCCACAGGTTTGCTCAACGGCCACCGGCTCTCCCCGCGCCAGAGCGGCTGCCACCCCGTTCCAATCGCCGGCGCCCCGCTGCCAACCGTAGGGATCCCCCAGCAAATCCAAAGGCGGGATCCCCAGCCCTTCCGAGGCAGAGGTGAGGATGGGCTCGGCTCCCAAGGCAGCCGCCACCCGCCGCGCCAGCGCCTCAGCTCCTCCCACATGGCCGCCACAGAGGCTAATGGCCCAGCGCCCAGCTTCGTCCACCACCACCACCGCCGGATCCCGGTATTTGTCTTGCAAGAGGGGGGCAATGAGCCGCACCACCGACCCAACTGGCAAGACAAAGATACAGCCCTGCACCTGCGGCCAGCTCTGGGCCACCGCTGCCGCCAGGGGATCCCCATAGGCTTGCCAGGGGGGTGGCAGCGGCTCTCGCTGGGGGTTGGCCTTGCTCCAGCAGATCCACTCCTCCGGCAGCAGCGACAGCAAAGGCTGGGCCAAGCGGCGACCGCGCGGGGTAGGGGCAAACAGGGCAAGCTTCATCAGCCTAGGGATCCTATACTGGACTACAGAGCCACCCGCAAATAGACGAGTGCCAATGCCAACCCCCCTTGGACTGATGCTGCCGCTGATCCCCCTGGAGGTTCTGCTCTCCACGAAGGGGCTGATGTTTTTGTTGCTATCGGCCTATGGCGGGGCCATGTGGACATTTTTAAGTGGCGCTCCCCGGGTGTACACCATCATCGTGCCCGATCTGGAGCAGGCAAGGGGCTTCTACGAAAAGGTTTTGAAGCTGCCGGAGGCGGAGCTGCCGCTGCAGTACTACTACGGCTATGAGCAAAGCATGGTCAGCTCCAGCCTGGGATCGCCCTATTTTCCGGGAGATATTGGCCTCAGCTCTCACTTCGATACCAGAACCCGTCCCACTTCTGGATCGACACAACCGGATACCCCTGGCCTCTGGTATCAGCTCTCCGACAATGTGCAATTGCACGTGATCCTCGGCTCCACGGATCCCTACGGCAGTCCCTCCAGGCCCTCCTCTGTGCCTGCCTACGGGGCGGCAGCCGGTCGCACTGGCGGCGTCCGCTATCGCCACACCACCTATGAACGGGAAGCCCTCAAAGCGCTCCTGAAGCGGATCAACAAGCAAGGGATCCGCAACAGCGTCCGCTCCGAAAAGCCTTTTGTCTTCTGGGTGCGCGATCATCAAGGGCAGATCATCGAATTTGCCGAAATAAAAGGATGAAGGGATCCCCTAAGATCGTTGAAGGAAGGGGAAGCAAAAAGTCGGCGAGGGGAGACGCCAACAGATGAAACGGATGCTGCTGCTGTTGCTGGGTTTGCTGTGGATCGGGATGTGGGGTGGACAGCCGGCCGTGGCTCTGTCGCGGGCCAAAGACAACCCCGTGGTGGGCATCCAATCCCCAGCCAAAGACTTCATCACCACCGAGTCGGGCCTGCAATACTACGACATCGCTCAAGGCAGTGGGCCTTCACCTCAACCGGGGCAAACGGTGGTGGTGAACTATGTGGGCAAGCTGCAGGATGGCACCGTCTTCGATAGCTCCTATAAGCGCAATCAACCTTTCATCTTCACCTACGGAGTAGGGCAGGTGATCCGCGGCTGGGAGGAAGGTCTGGCCACCATGCGGGTGGGTGGCAAGCGGTACTTGCGCATTCCGCCGGAGTTGGCCTACGGCAGCCGCGGCGCCGGCGGCGTGATCCCACCCAACGCCACCCTTGATTTTGAAGTGGAGCTCCTGGCCATCCAGTAGACTCTGGACATCCACACCTAAGCTTGACTGGGGGTGGGGAAAGTCAAGGCGGTGAGATTGCAGGGCGCTGCGGCAACTCCCTTCTGGGTAACAAACCTGTCTCCGTCTGTGGAGCCCAATTTTCCCCCTGAAGCTCCTAGCGCAGAAAAAGCTCGCCTGCGCCAGCACTTCCGCCAAGTGCGGCAGGGGCTGGAACGCTCCCTGATCGAGCAGAAAATAGTGGCTCATCTGGCCTCTCACCCCCAGCTTTTGGCGGCCAGAACCATCTTGGCCTACGTGGCCTTCGGCTCCGAGGTGGATCTGGGATCCCTGTTCGCCCTTTTCCCTGAAAAGCGCTGGGGGATCCCTCGTTGCTTGCCGCAGCGGCAGTTGGGATGGCACCGCTACCACCCAGCCGAGCTTGTTCCCAACCGCTGGGGGCTGCCGGAGCCCTCTCCCACCAGTGAGGTTATCGACCCTGCCGAAGCCGAGTTGATCCTCGTGCCCGCCCTGGCCTGCGACCGCTGGGGGAGGCGTTTGGGCTATGGCGGCGGCTATTACGACCGCTTTTTGGCCTCGCTGCCGGATCCCGGTGTGCCCAAGTGGGGCATTGTCCCGCAGGCTTGCCTGCTGCGGCAGCCTCTGCCTCAGGATCCCTGGGATCAACGCCTGGACGGGATCCAAACCGAAGAGGGGTTTTACCCGGCGGGGGATCCCCTAGACTAAGGGAGATGGGCCTTGGAGGAAAAACATGAGCCAAGTTTGGAAGAAGGGGCTTCGCTCCCTCTGCTGGAGCCTGGGCTGGGCGGCTTTGGCGGCCCTCTTGCTGGGCTTTGGCGCCATCCCCCTACAATTGAAAGATCTGCACATCACCCCCTGCCCGGATACCCCCGAATACACCAACCTGGTCACCAGCAACGGCAACCCCATACCGGCCAGGTGCATGTTCATTGAAGGGACGGTGGTGAACCGCTCCAAAAACACCTTGGTCAATGCGGATGTCTTCGGTCGCCTTTACGATGCCAACGGCAATGAGGTTCTGCCGGAGCGCACCCGCGTGGGAGCCATCGAAGAGGTTCCCCCCGGCGAAAGCCCCTTCTCCATTCGCATCTCCGTGCCCGTGACCAGCCCGCTGCCCTTGACCCTGGAGCAATTCAAGGCCAGCGGCTTCAGCGGCACCGTGCGCCGTTGACATCCAGTTGATCCCTAGAAGAGTTGGCGGGTGAAGTCCACCTGGGCCGGGCGCCCGGGCAAATGGAGCTGGGCAACCACCGGCGGGGTTTGGGCGATCAGCCGTCCCCGACGGAAAACGTACAGGCAAGCCGGTTTCAGGCGAATGGCTTCGACGGCATCGGCAGCCTGGAGCACCACCAAATCGGCATAGCAGCCGGGTTCTAGTCCGTAGCCTTCTAACCCCAGAATGCGGGCCGGGTTTTCCGTAACGGCCAAGAAGCACTGGCGCATCTGCTCATAGCCGGTCAATTGGGCAGCGTGGATCCCCATGTGGGCCACCTCCAGCATGTTGCCGCTGCCCAGGGGATACCAGGGATCCATCACGCAGTCCTGGCCAAAAGCTACTGTCAGCCCGGCGGCCATCAGCTCCGGCACCCGCGTCAGCCCCCGCCGCTTGGGATAGGTATCGTGGCGGCCCTGCAGCACCAGGTTCACCAGCGGGTTGGCGATCACCCCCAGCTCTGCCTCGGCCATCAGGGAAATGAGTTTGCTCACGTAGGCGTTGTCCATTGAGTGCATTGAGGTGAGGTGGGAGGCGGCCACCCGCCCCTGCAAGCCCAGCCGCTGCGTCTCGTAGGCCAAGGTTTCCACGTGGCGGGAGAGGGGATCGTCTGTCTCGTCGCAGTGCAGATCCACCCGCAGACCCCGCGCCGCCGCAATCTCGCACAGGGCCCGCACCGAAGCTGCCCCTTCGGCCATCGTCCGCTCAAAGTGGGGGATCCCACCCACCACCTCTACCCCCCAATCCAGAGCCTTCTCCAAGAGCTGCACCGCCCCCGGCGAGCGGTAGTAGCCATCTTGGGGAAAGGCCACCAGTTGCAAATCCAGGTAGGGGGACACTTTTTGCTTGACCTCCAGCAAGGCCCGCACCGCCAACAGGTTGGGATCGCACACGTCCACATGGGCACGGATGGCCAGGATCCCGCGCGCCACCGCCCAGTCGCAATAGGTCAAGGCCCTCTCTATCACTGCCTCTGGCGTCAGCAGCGGCTTCAACTCCCCCCAAAGGGCGATCCCTTCTAGCAAGGTGCCCGATTGGTTGACGCGCGGGATCCCGTAGGTGAGGGTGGCATCCAGGTGAAAGTGGGCATCCACAAAGGGGGGCGACACCAAGCGGCCACTCACATCGATTTCCTGCAGGGCAGTGGCTTGTAAGTTGTTTTCCAGAGCAACAATGCGGCCCCCTTCAATGCCGATATCAACCCCCTTGCGGCCATCCGGCAAATTGGCCCGACGCAGAATGAGATCCATAGGTTATGGCTATTTCAACTTGGGATGAGCGACTAAAGTTGTTTCAAGGGCTTCCCTTCCCCCACTAAGGTAGGGGGATTTCCAGTCCTACCTATAGT
The DNA here is from genome assembly GCF_047462475.1 of Synechococcus sp. H55.11. Taxonomy (NCBI): domain Bacteria; kingdom Bacillati; phylum Cyanobacteriota; class Cyanophyceae; order Synechococcales; family Synechococcaceae; genus Synechococcus; species Synechococcus sp. H55.11. Next base: position 8,088 of record NZ_JANSJI010000181.1, on the reverse strand, counting down.
GAGAGTGGCCGCCAACAAGCAATTCAAAAAGTAAGGCTCATGGCCTCAGCCCCAGCTCCGGCCCGCCAAAGCCCTGCAGAGGATGAGCATATTCTGAGCTGGTCAGACCCTTGGCCTGCACCAACACCCCAAAGCTCCCCAACCCCATCGGATCCAGGAGGGCGTGAAGAGCGTATCGTCGCTGCAACACCTGGCCCACATCCACAGCTTCGCCGTCAAGCGGATCCTCAATTTGGCTGAGAGCGGCCAGCCGCTCGGTTAACCCCAGGTTCACCAAAAAGCTGCTCTGCCGGGTGAACCCCAAATACTTCAGCCCCAGCGATTCTCCCACCTGCTCTAGGGTCGTAAAGTCCACATGGGCCGTGAGATCCTGGGATCCCACCTGAACATAGGGATCCGTGTAGCTGCCGTGCCGTCGGTAGGCCAGGAGCGTGCCTTGAGCGCGCTGGGGGCTATAGTAGCGCTGGGCGGTGTGGCCGTAATCGACAGTCAGCACGTAGCCCCGCCGCAGCTTGCGGGCCAGGAGCTGCAACCACTCCAGGGCTTTCAAGTTCACCTCGGTTTGGTAACCGGACGGATAGGTTTCTATGGGGATCCCCAGACGGGCAAAATACTCTCCCAGCTCAGGAGTGGACAGATCCCCCAGCACCTCCCGGAAGTCGGCTGCGGCAGCATCGCCACAAGCGACGTAAATTTCCCGCAACGCTCCCTCTTGCACCTGCACCCGATGTACCGGAAAAGCATCCACCAGCTCGTTCGAGAAAAAACAGCCGATGACCGAGTCATCCGGGATCTCATCCCAATCCAGCCAGCGCACCTTTTCCCCAAAAGGGGCCAGTCGCTCCTGCTGTAGCCGACGCAGATGGGCAGAACGCTCCAGGATCCCATATTCCAGCACCTGCCAAAAAAGGGGGTGAGCAGAGCGCACGTAGGTCAGCCAATCCTGGGCCAAACGGCCGCTGCCCGCCCCCATCTCGATCACCCTGAAGACAGAAGGGGATCCCAAAATATTCCAGAACTGGCGGATCTGCTCCGCCAACAGTTGGGCAAAATCCGCCGCCAGGTGAGGAGAGGTCAGGTAGTCGGTGCCAACCGGGGATCCCCGCTCGTAATAGCCCAGCCCCGGCTCGTAGAGAGCCCACTCCATAAACTGGGCAAAGGTCACCGGCCCCTGAGCGCGAATGCGGCTGCCGATCAACTCCTGCAACCTCTGTGTGGACCGAGGTAACAACCAAGGCAAACTCAGGTCGCGCCGGGGCTGCTCAGGAACGATCACAGGTGGGGGTTCCAAAGATCCAGACTCACTTGCTCAGAGGGCGACGCCAATTTTGGCGAAACTGACGGTTCGAGACCAACAGCAGCGGCCAGAGAGCCGATACCAGCCACTTTCCGGATCCCGAATAGACGCGATCCGCTTTGCGGGCCGAGTACCAGACTCCACCTGCATAAATTGCCAAGAGCAAAAAAGGCCACATCTCAACCCATCCTGTTAACGCTGCTCAGCGAGTGGGGATCCCCGATCAGTAGGCATCCTGCAGCTCATAAAAGTCAGGCGTGATGTAGTCTTTGCGCAGCGGCCAACCAATCCAGTCTTCCGGCATCAAGATCCGCTTCAAGTTCGGGTGTCCCTCAAAAACAATGCCATACATGTCGTAGGTTTCTCGTTCCTGCCAATCCGCCGACTTCCAGATCCAATACACGGAAGGCAGCCGCGGATCCTGGCGAGGCAACTTCACCTGTAGCCGCACCTCTTGCGGGCGGTCTGCCCCATCCGATAGCTTGATCAGATGGTAGAGGCTGACCAGTGGCTGACCTGCCCCCAAGTCGTACCCACACTGGCACTGCAAATAGTTGAAGCCATAGGCATAGAGGGCGGTGCACACAGGCAGGAGAAAATCCCGCTCCACCTCCAACAGCTCCACCCCCGCCGCATCTTTCCCCAGGTACTGGTGGTCAAAACCGTTGTCGGCCAGAAACTGGGAGACCGGGCCGCGCTCCAACGTCGCTAACGGTTCCGCTTGCCTTTCCTGAGCCTTGTCCTCTGCCATCTTACATCCCTCCCCGCAAAGCTTTGAGCTGCTGTTCCGCCTGCTTGAAGTCGGCAGTCTGCAAGGCCGGCGGCACCGGCAAGCCGATGGCAGCCGCCAGTTCCGGCGGAGGAGCTTGGCGGGTCTCGCTCTCCAGATACTTGCCAGTGATGATCTCCGGCACCGGCTTGAGGTTGTGCTTGACCGTGTAGTAGCGGTGAGTTTGTTGCAGGCGGCCCCGCTCCCGCATGTCTTCAGCGGCGATCTTCTTGCGCAGCTTGACAATGGCATCCATGATCGCCTCCGGGCGCGGCGGGCAGCCGGGAATGTACACGTCCACGGGGATTAGCTTGTCCACCCCTCGCACTGCCGTGTAGGAATCGGAGCTAAACATGCCGCCACTGATGGTGCAGGCCCCCATGGCGATCACGTACTTCGGCTCAGCCATTTGCTGGTAGAGCTTGACCAGCGCCGGGGCCATTTTCATAGTGACCGTGCCCGCCGTGATGATCAAATCAGCCGTGCGCGGTGAAGACCGGGGCAACAGGCCAAAGCGGTCGAAATCAAAGCGGGATCCCAGCATGGCGGCAAACTCGATGAAGCAGCAGGCGGTGCCATAGAGCAGGGGCCAGAGGCTGGACATCTTGGCCCAGTTGTACAGGTCGTTCACCGTCGTCAGAACGACATTGTTGGAGAGGTCGGTGGTAACCTGGGGGGCGGCCCCTGGAAACAGAACCTGCGGTTTCTCAGACGTCATGACCATTCCAATGCTCCTTTTCTCCAGGCGTACACAAGACCCACCACAAGGATGGCGATGAAAATCAGGGCCTCCACAAAGGCCAGCAACCCCAAGCGGTGAAACGCCACCGCCCAGGGATAGAGGAATACGGTCTCTACGTCGAAAATGACGAAGACCAAAGCAAACATGTAGTAACGGATGTTGAACTGGATCCAGGCTTGCCCAAACGGCTCCATGCCCGACTCATAGGTGCTGCGGCGTAGGGATCCCCGCCGCTTGGGAGCCAAGAGCGCAGAGGCCCCCAGCGCTAAAATCGGCAGCAGAGCGCAGACGATCAGGAAAACCAGCAGATACTCGTAGCCGGACAGAACAAACACAACCTCAGACCGCCTCAGTTGCTCAACATTTAGATACGTTTTCAGTATAGAGCCAGTCTGGGATTCCCCTGCGCCCTCGAATCTTCATTCTAATCATCAGTTCTGGTGATGATCACGATTGCCGGGAGCGGCGTTTTTCCAGCCAAGCCCACACTCCGCTCACCACCGCTCCGGCCATCAGGATCCCCAAAGCCGGCTGAAACAAAGGCAGCCACAGCCGCACCCAAAGCTTGTAGCCCAGTGGGATCCCGACAAAAGCCCCCGTCACCGAAAAGACAAACCAGACAAACCCGGCGAACACCAGAAAGACAATGGCAATCAGGAAGTTATCCAGCCAGCGCTTGAGGTCAGAGGAAGTCATGGAGATTAAGGCAGAACAGCTTGAAGTCAACCCAGAAGCAATATCTGAACCGAACTTTTTGGCTATCCAACGCTGGGCCAGCTCGGCTCTCGCCTGCCGTGAGCAGGCTCCAAAACCACACTAACGCCAGCGCAGTTCTCCTGCCAGCCTACCGACAGCATTTGAGAGTTGCGATTCCCTTGGTCAGCTCAGGTGGGAGATTGTCCCCCAATCGGCTGTACCGGCTGTTGACTTGTCAAGATATAGTGGTGAAAATCTGCTTATACACAATCTGTAGCGCTAAGCCGATGTCCATCTTCTCGAGCTCCTCTTTTGCAGACCGCTTACGACAGGTGATCGGCGACGAGGCCATTTATGCGTTTGGGCGACGGGCCGGCATTAGCGATACGGCCTTGCGCAGCTACCTGAAGGGTTCCGTGCCCGGCATTGACAAGGCGGTGAAAATTGCCCAGGTGGGCCAAGTCAGCCTCAATTGGCTGATCACAGGGGAGGGATCCCCACGCTTGGATTCCGACTCGAAGGCAGAGTATGTGTATGTACCTTTTGTCGATGTGGCCGTCTCTGCGGGAGCGGGGGTGTTGGTGCGGGAAGAAGCGATCGCCGCGGTGATGGCTTTCGAGCGAAACTGGCTGCGGGCCCATTTGAAGGGAAACCCTGCCAAGCTGAGCCTGATTCGGGTGCAGGGGGATAGCATGGCTCCCACCTTGGAGGATGGCGACTGGATCTTTGTGGAGCGGCAGGAGGGTGGGGATCTGAGCTGTGAAGGCATTTATGTCTTTCAGATGGATGGGGATCTGTTGGTCAAACGACTGCAGCGCCTGCCCGGATCCCAGGTGAAGGTGATCAGCGACAATCCCCGTTTTCCTCCCTTTGTGGCGGATCTGGCGGATCCCGCCAACGGATTGGCCATCATAGGGCGGTATCGAGGCCGCCTTAGTTTTGATTAGCCCTTTGAACGATGGCGGGAAGTGGCAGCTTGACCGACCGAGAATCCCCTCGGCGAGCTCCGGTCGCCGGCTAGGATCGCTTTCTAGAGTTGAGTGGAGTTCCCACTCCTTGCCTGCGTCCATTTAGCCGGAGGTTTGCCCAGGATGCCTCGCTCGTCCCAGCGCTCAACGGTTGCTCTCAATTTCCTCAGTGGGATCCTCTTGGTCAGCAGCGGGATCTGGCTGGGGATGGAGCTTCCCCAGCAGGCTCAACCTCAGCCCCAACCGGAGACCAACCTCTCTGCCGGTCAACCGGCTCCGCCTACACCAGCGATCTTGCCCACCCTGGCCCCACCCCAGGCCAATCCGCCGCTGGCCAGCCCAACGGCCAATGCAGATCCAAATGCAGATCCAGAGGAACGTCAGGCGAGCCCCACAGATCTGGAAACGGAGATTCGGGAAATCCGCCAGCAGGTGATCCAGCTCTTGATAAAAATTGAGGAACTGGAGTCGCGGCTGCAGCGGCTGCGTTCTCAAACAGCCCCTGAGCCCGTCAGGGAATCTTCCACCGCCGCCGAGATCGCTCCAGGGGAAGCCAGCGTTCCCGCCCCGACCCCAACGCCGACTCCCACCTCTTTTCAGGTGGGAACCCAAACCATCAGCCTGCCGGGGGATTTGCTGTTCGATTTTGACAAGGCCGAGATTCGACCTGAGGCGACCTCGCTGCTGGCCCAGGTGGCGAAATCCTTGGAAGCCATGCCCGGCGCCCGCGTTCAAGTGAACGGTCACACCGACAACATTGGATCCCTAAACTACAACCTGGCTCTTTCCCTGCGCCGCGCCAACGCGGTTAAAGACTATTTGATGAAACTCTTGCCGGAAGGCCATCCCATCAGTTGGACAACCTCTGGCTTTGGCCCTACCTTGCCGGTGGCCGATAACGACACAGAAGCCGGACGGCAGCGGAACCGCCGTGTGGATTTGATCATCGCTCCCTAGCTTCCCCCCCCAAAATGGGGGATGACATATTCTGGCAGGGCTTTGGTCTAGAATCTGGTAGGGCCAAATGGCTTCAGGTTCAATCCCTATCGTTGGGGTTCGGTTTTGAACGCAGCAGGGATCCCTTCGGGTGAGAAGCAGACATTTGCGCTGAGGGTTGAGACAACTCTCGACGCTCTTGGCCAAGTTTTAACCTGGTTTGAATCTTTTCGAAATGCCGGCATCCCGGATCCCATTTGGACGGAATGTCAGTTGGTTTTGGCGGAGGGGTTTACCAACGCCGTTCGCCACGCCCACCGCGCCCTGCCTCCCAGTACGCCCATTGATATTGAGCTGATCCTGATGCCGCAAGAGCTGGAGTTGCGCATTTGGGATCAGGGGCAGGAGTTTGACCTGGAGGGAGCTTTCCGGCACCTGGTGGCCAACCCCGATCCCGAATCCGAGGGGGGACGCGGCATTTGGCTGATGAAGGCTCTCTCCACCCGCCTGAGCTATACTCGTCAGGCGGATGGGCGCAACTGCCTGTTGATCGGCAAGCGCTTCGACGATCTAGCTCAAGTCTATCGGTGCCAGGCCTAGGTGAGCAGGCCGCCGCTTAACTTGCGAATGGCCGAGCTGGCCACATCGCTGTAGCGCAGTTCACCGGCCAGGATCTGGCCCATACGCCGAGTGGCTCCCGGTCGTTTGACGCCCACCTTGTAGCCCACGCCTGGAAAGCGGTAGAACAAGGCCGCAATCCGTTTAGCCCAGCGCATCTCTGAGCCCCATTCCTGTTGCACGCGGGCCGAGTAGTTCGCCAGAGCCTCTGTGTTCCCCGCCAGGGCTTGGTCGATGGCCTCTGCCGCCAACATGCCGGTGAGGAGGGAAGGGCGGATCCCCTCGGCGGTAAACGGATCGACGACGCAGGCGGCATCCCCCACCAAGAGGGCATTTTGGCTGTGGAGCGGTTGCTCTTCATCCCAGAGGCAGATGGGATGGCCGAACTGCTTGACCGATTTCAAGTCTACGCCGAAGCTTTGGGCATATTGGGCGGCAATTTCCCGCAGGTTTTGTTTTTCTCCACCGCGAAAGGTGCCGGCCCCGATCGAGTAGCCATCGGCCTTGGGGAAGTTCCAAAGGTAGCCATTGCTCACGGCGCCGAAGTCGAAATGGGCGGCTGCAGTTTGCGGTTGCCCAACGGGCACCTCTGCTTCCAGGGCGGCGGCTAGACGACGGCGGCGTTCTTGAAAGCCCAGCCACTTGGCCATCGAGCCTTTTGCCCCATCGGCTGCGATCACATACCGACCCCAGACGGGGCCGGTGCTTGTCATCACTTGCCAGCGGTCGCTTTGCCACTCGAGGCCGGAGACGGGGCATGTTGCCTGGAGCGCTGCCCCTTGCTTTTGCGCCTGCTGAATCAAGTAGTGGTCGAAAACATCCCGCCGCACCATCCAAACGGGTTCTTGCAGATCCAGGTCGGCCACCACCGGATCCCCGCCGCGCCAGGTGTAGCGAATTTGCCGGATCTTCAGGGAAATGGCGGGGCTGAAGTCGAAGTCGAACCAAGCTGCCACCATGGGAGAGACCCCGCCCCCACAGGGTTTGTAGCGGGGCAAGGGATCTTTTTCCAAGACCAGCACCGAGCGCCCCCGCTTGGCCAGATGGTAGGCAGCAGAGCCGCCGGCGGGGCCAGCACCGACAATGACACAGTCGTAAAGCTGCGACATAACCTGCGATTCCCCAGCTCCCATGTCCTGGGCTTTGTTTATCGGCTTCTAGACTATTATGGCGGCAGCAAATCTACCCGCCTGTTTTTGGGAAGCCCATGCGAATTCGATGGCAACGGCTTGCCAACTTGCCCTTGACTTGCTGCTATGCCGCCTTCAAACCCTCTAGCTCGCTTGATCTCGTTGGATGAGGAAACCCCATGCACGACCTGGACAGTTTGCCAGAACCGGTAGCCGACGCCCTAATCAAAAGCCTGCTCACGGATGTGGAACGGCTGATCAACCAGCACGGCCTGTCAGAGGTTCTGGTGGGGTTGGCCATGTATTGCAATGTGCAGTTCAAGGCCAAGTTCAATAAACCCAACCGCACCGAAAAGGATGAGGAGCTGGGATTTTATTTCCGCGACGCTGCCAAAGCCCTAGAGGTGGCGGCCAGCCTCACCTACCGCACCATCGATCGCTCCCGGCCCAGCCAGCCCAACGCTTAGAGGGTAGGGATCCCGCCCTCACCCCCGGCCCCTCTCCCAGAGGGAGAGGGGAGTTGGCAAGTGATCTAGGGTGGCAAGGGATCCCCCTGGGTTCTTATGCTGGTGGGCGACAGTTGCAGTGAGGCCGAGCGTGAGAGTTGTCTGGGAACGCAGCATTTACGGGGGCAATGGCCGCGTGCCCTGCATCATCTGCGGCGGATGGGCCACCCCGATCAAGAAAAAGGGGCAGCAGGTGCTGCTGGCGGTGGTCTACAACGACCGGGGCCAAATCTATGGCGAGATCTGCCGCAGTTGCCTCAGCCTGGGGGCCAAGGGCATCAAAGAGTATCTACGGGAGCGGATTGCCCGCCTGCGTAGACAACTGCAAGACCTGGAGGAGCTGGAGCGGGGAGAGGTGCAACTGCCCACCTTGGAGCAGGAGCTGAGCGCTTACCTGGATTGAGGACTACCCTTTCTGCCGCTCAA